>PIYF01000056.1 GCA_003601875.1 Candidatus Bathyarchaeota archaeon
ATGGACATAGCTTGGCATCGAGGTTTAGCGGAAGCCGACAATCTGACGGAAAAAGATTACATGCAGATGTGCGCCTATAAAACAGGAACTTTAGCAAGGTTATCCGCTAAAATAGCCGCTGTACTAGCTGACGCTGATGATGAGTTAATTGAAAAACTTGGACGTTTCGCGGAAAGCATAGGCGTAGCCTTTCAAATGCAAGACGACATTTTAGACCTTACAAGCATGAGTTTTGCAGCAAAAAAGGGAGGAAGAGGTCAAGACATAACTGAAGGAAAACGAACCCTAATAGTTATTCACACTTTAGAAAGGGCTAACTTGAAAGACAGAAGAAGATTAATTGAAATCTTAAACATGCACACATCAAATCAAAAGCTTAAGGACGAAGCTATATCAATTATGCAAAAATACGATTCAATAAACTATGTGAAAGAGTTAGCGAGAAAAATAGTTAACGAAAGCTGGAAAAATGTTGAAGGGCTTCTACCAGCTTCAGATGCAAAGGAAAAATTAAGAGCCTTTGCAGATTTCTTAATAGAGAGAAAAATTTAACAGAGTGTAAAACTTGTTTGAGGAAGATCTGAAGCTTAAAGAGACTATTCGAAAAATCGCATTATTAAACGCTGTTAAACATAATGGAAAAGCTCAAATAGGCCCCGTAATTGGAAAACTTCTCGCTGAAAAACCTGAATTAAAATCTGAAGTTAAAAAATTAGCAAGTTTTATCGGAAAAATTGTTCAAGAAGTCAATAATCTTTCTTTGAAGGAGCAGAAACGAATCCTTGAGGAACACTGGCCTGAAGCTCTTGTGAAAGTGAGAGTTGAAGGGGAAAGGAAACTTCCACCCTTACCAAACGTGAATAAATATCCAAAGGTTGTCACCCGTTTCTCTCCGAATCCTGACTGCGTCCTTCATTTAGGTTCAGCAAGAGCAATAGTTCTCTGTTACGAATATTCACGAATGTATAAGGGAAAGTTTATCTTACGCTTCGAGGATACTGACCCGAAATTGAAAAGGCCTGTTTTAGAGTTTTATGATAGGATAAGAGAGGATTTAATTTGGCTTGGATGTAAACCAGATGAGGAATACATTCAAAGTGATAGAATTCCAATCTATTATGAATATGCTGAAAAGTTGTTGAAAGATGGAAAAGCTTACGTGTGCACGTGTAAACCTGAAGTTTTCAGGGAGAGAATACTTGCCAAAAAACCTTGTGACTGCCGTAACTTACCTCCAGAAGAGCAACTTTCAAGATGGGAACACATGCTTAACGGCGAATACGAGGAAGGCGAAGCTGTTGTTCGAATAAAAACAGATTTGAACCACCCGAACCCAGCGGTTCGAGACTGGCCTGCTCTTCGAATAATAAACTCCAAGAAATATCCACATCCCAGAGTTGGAGACAAATACCGTGTTTGGCCCCTTTACAATTTTGCCTGCGGATTAGACGACCATCTAATGGAGGTAACTCACATAATTAGAGGAAAAGAACATTACACAAACATGGTTAGACAAAAATACATGTACAAGTATTTAGGCTGGAAATATCCAGAAGCAATCCATTATGGAAGGTTAAAAATAACAGGAGCATCGCTAAGTAAGTCGAAAATAGTTCAAGGAATAAGGGAAGGCATATACAAGGATTGGGATGACCCGCGACTGGCAACATTTGCAGCTCTCAGAAGACGGGGGATAACCCCTGAAGCCATTAAAAAATTGATAATTGACGTTGGACCTAAAACTTCAGATGTTATTCTAAGCTGGGAAAACCTTTATGCATATAACCGCAAAATCATAGATCCAAAGGCAGACAGATACTTCTTTGTGCAGAACCCTGCAAAATTAAAGGTTAAAAATGTTCCAAAGAAGATTAAGGCGGAAATTCGTTTACATCCAGACAATCCTAATAGAGGATTTAAGGAGTATGTGATAGAACCTAAAGGGAAAGACAATTCTGTTGTTTTTTGGATATCTAAAAAAGACTTAAAGGAGAAAAATAAAGTTCGTCTCATGGGATTATTCAACATTAGATTTGAAAAGAAAAATGAAGTTTCAGCGGAAGCCATTTTCTTGGGAGAATCTTATGAGGAAGCTAAGAAAGCTGGGATTCCCCTAATTCACTGGGTTCTTTTAGGCTCTGAAATACCATGTAAAGTTGTTATGCCAGATGCTACAACATCTGAAGGGGTTGCTGAGGCTTACTGTGAAAGGTTAAAGCCCAATGATATTATACAGTTTGAAAGGTTCGGATTTGTTAGAATAGATAAAGTTGATAAAACTTTGACAGCTTATTATGCACATAAATAGGGAGGAAAGATGCGTAAACAAGAAAAAATTATTCTTTGGCCAACATACTTCGATGCGTCAAAAACAAGGCGTGAGGGGCGTCGCATACCTAAAAATTTAGCTATCACGTCTCCAAAAGTCTATGAGATAAGTCAAGCCTTGAAAAAACTTGGCTTCAAACATGAAATTGTCGCTGATGCCGCTTATCCAAAAGCTCCATGGTTTAGAACTGGCATGTTAATTATTGAAAAGACAACGCATAAAAATAAACTGTTAAGAAAAGTTGCTCAGCAGCTTTTAAAGATTCGGAAAAGGTAGCCTTTATTAAGTTTTCTTCTCACCTATGAGAACCGCGTTTATTACTCCGTTCTGTCCTGGACGTGAGGTAACTCGTGCTAATCCTAACGGCGTTTCTATTATTGCTCCCTTCGTTATCACTCCTCTTCGGTCATAATCAACGTTTACAGGGTTCTTTACAACTCTTAAAATTTCAGTTTTCTCAGTTTTTCCGCTTTTAGGATCGGACACACAAGCATATTTGTCGCTTAAAACTTTTATTTTTATGTTTCCACCTCTTCCTCTTTTAATTTTCTTTTTAGTCTCCCCTAAAATTGTTTCTGTTGGAAATGATCCCATCTCAAATTTTCTTTTCGCCCGATATGGTTTTTTCCTTCCTCCTGAAGGTTTCCTTTTATGTAGGTCGCCGTGCCAAACAGACATTTCTGCACTCTCATTCGGTTTTGTCTTTTATCAACGCTAATTTACATATAAACCTATCTTTTCTCTTTTTTAGAATAGTCTTCAAAAACGTTTTTCAATTGACGTTTCATGGTTGCTAAGTCGTGGCTTAAACCGAAGTAATCTGCAAAATATTCTGTTGTCTTTAAAATTGTTGAGCGTCCCCTTTTTTCACCAGCGATGAGTTTCCTTTCTTTCAAAAGTTTTATATGTCCATAAGCATGATGTCCACGCACTTCAACAACCCTTTTTTGGGAGACAGGTTGTCTATAAGCGATGTATGAAAGAGTTTTTAAGGGTCCTGTTGAAAGTAGGGGTCTGCTTACGAGTTTACGCACTTTTGGTGTGAATTCAGCTTTCAACTGTAAAACATATCTTTCATCTTTTAACTCTAAAATTTCAAGAGCTGTGTTCCTGTTGGCATACTCCTCCATCAAAATTTTAACAAGTTTTTTAACCTTATTCTTTGAGCGTGTTTTAAGAACGGAACATAATTCTTTAAGGTCTAATGGACGCCCTGAAACATACAACGCGGCTTCAATTAAGGCTAGTTCCCGCTTCAACTTTTCCTCTTGAGAAGCCTTTTTTTCAACTGTTTGTTTTTCTATTGTTTGCAAGGCTGTTCTCCTACAGCTATGTAAATTTCTTCGCTTTCTTCATCTTGCCATAAGTCAATTTTTCCATTATTCGCCAAAAACAGTAGAAGTATGAATGTTCGTATTACTTCCAATCGTTCCAATCCCTTCACAAGGGTTGAAAATTCAATTATTCCCGCTCCTTTAACCCTCTGTTTGAGAGAGAAGTAAAGCTTTTCCATTTGAATCTCAATTTCCATCAAGTAACGGTCTAATTGAGGGAGAATATCTGATGGTGGTGGGAGAACCGGTTCAATAATTCTTCTTTCAGAGTGAATTAGTTTTTCACCTTTTAAAACTTCATCTAAAACTTCTAATAAGTTCTTTATAGTTGTCGACGTTAACTCATACCTTAAAGGCAAGAATAGGGGTGGAGGTAGAAACTCTTTAGGAGGTTTAGGTTTAGGAGGTTCTTCAAGTTTTAACAAAAGTTTGGACTTCATCAAATATATCAATGCTGAAGAGTCTAAAGCCACGCCGGAAGCCCTAAAATCTATCTGTCCAGTTTTCTCCATTTCCTCAAGAAATGTTGTAAGTAAATATGCAATGTTAATATTCCACGGTGTAAGTTTTTCAAGCTTATGAAATTCAAAAAGGATGTTCCATGGTGGACGAAGATAGAAGGGTTTTTTTAGAGCAGTTGACATTTAACTTTGCACCTCTAGAAATTTAGCTGAAATAACGTTTGAAACTCCATTTCTGGAGTAAACTCCATAAACTTTTTGAGCTTTGTTCACCATTTCAGGTTTTAATGTGATGACTATGAATTGGGACTTTTCAGATTCCTCTAAGAGAAGTTCTGCTAGTTTTGAAACATGGAAAGCATCTAAGTGAGCGTCTATTTCGTCTAGAATGTAAAATGAGGCTGGATTAAATTCTTGTATTGCAAAAATGAATGCTACAGCAGCCACTGAACGTTCTCCACCGCTTGCGCCGCTGACAACTATGGATGGCTTGGTTGGAAACTGAACAATCATGTCTATCCCTCCCGAAAATGGATCATCTGGATTTTCAAGTTTGAGAACAGCGTTTCCTCCTCCAGTGAGCTTTGAAAAATACTTTTGAAGATTTTTGTTTATTTTTTCAAAAGCTTCCATGAAAACCCTTCTTTTCTTCCTCTCAATTTCATCCATAAACTGTAAAATTGCCTGCTTTTCCCTTTCAAGCTCATTCATCCTTAATGAAAGTTCTTTATAACGTGTTATCTGTTCCGTGTAGTGTGAAAGGGCAAGCTGATTTACAGCCCCTATCCTTTCAAGTTCAAACCGCATCATTTTCAGTGAAGTTTCAGCCTCTTCAACTTGTTCAGGTGAAACATTAAGAGGTTTTTCGTAGCCAAGCTGTGTAAGCTGGTTTTGATGTTGTTGAAGTTGAAAGAGGGATGTTTGAATGTTTAGCTGAAGCTGGTTTAGAAGTTTATCTGCTTCTTCATATTCTGAATCAACTTTTCTTAATTCCTTGTCAATGTCATCTATTTGAAGCATGTATTTCTTTGATTCTTTTTTCGCTGAGAGAACAGTTTCAGCGAGTTTAATGCGGCTTTTCTCAAGTTCAGCTATTTCGTTTTTAAGAGATTCCTTCTCTTGAATGGCGCTTTCAACTTCTCTTTCAACATTTCTTATTTGCTGTTCAACCTTTGAAAGTTGAATTTTTGCATTTTTATATCCTGTTCTTAAAACGTTTTCATATTGAGATTGAAGGGTTGAAATCTCTGTTTGAATTGTCCCAAGTTTCTGTCCTAAAATTGTTAATTCTTCAGCAAGTTTTTCCCTTTTAACCTCTAATTCTTGAATGTGAACAGGGTCTGTTTTCTTTCTCAATGAGGAGAGTTCTTTTTGAAGTTTCCTCATCTCTTTTTGGATAGTGTTTCCTTCAA
>PIYF01000057.1 GCA_003601875.1 Candidatus Bathyarchaeota archaeon
ATCGTAAGAAAAACCGTTCAAGACATAGTTCCATGGAGAAATATAGCAAAATACGCTTTTGCAGCTGCAATCATGGGAATTACACTTTATAAGATTCCTCATCCAACAAGAATCACAACAACCATCGGCGTCACAATAGCTGGTGGAATATTATACGCAGCTGTCCTCCTAATCGTAGACAAGGAAGCTAGAAAGCTGTTAAAAGATATAATCACTGAATTAAGGAAGGAAATCAAAGGATTGTTAGGTTCAGCTGGAAAGAAGATGAAAAAATGAAAGATGTAATGGTTGTCGTTGGCACAAGACCTGAAATCATAAAAATGGCTCCAGTTATAAGAGCCTTAGAAAAAGAAGCTATACCATTCACATTCGTCCATTGCGGTCAACATTACGATTATAATTTATCCCAACAGTTCATCGAAGAGTTAAACCTTCCAAAACCCGACTACAACCATAAATTTAGAGCTTACTCCCAAGGTTTACAGACAGCGAAAATATTAGCATATATGGAGAAAATATTAAAGAAAACTAAACCAAACGTAATTCTAGTTGAGGGAGACACAAACAGCGTTTTAGCATCAGCCCTAGCAGCCGTTAAACTTGGAATCAAAATTGGACACGTTGAAGCTGGACTGCGAAGTTTCGATTTAAGAATGCCGGAAGAACACAACAGACGCTTAACAGACCATTTATCCACCCATCTTTTCGCTCCAACAAAAAACGCTGAAAAAAATTTGAGAAACGAAAATGTTTGGGGCAAAATATACGTGACGGGAAACACAGTCATAGACGCTGTAATCCAACATTTACCTATAGCAGAGAAAAAGTCAAAAATTCTTGAAAAAATAAAGTTTGACAAGTTTTTCCTCGCAACAGCCCATAGAGCTGAAAACGTGGATAATCCTTCAGTTCTAAAAAATTTTATGGAAGCCTTTGCAGAAGCACCCCTACCAGTTGTTTACCCCATGCATCCAAGAACCAGGAAGAGACTTATACAAAACAAGCTTTGGCAGAAATATAAGAATTCTAAAAACCTTCAAATCCTACCTCCAATTGGATATTTCGACTTCTTATTACTAATGAAAAAGTGTGAACTCATCATAACGGATTCAGGAGGAATACAAGAGGAAGCAACAGCACCTTCAATAAGAAAACACGTCATTGTTATAAGGTTTTCAACGGAAAGACCTGAAGCTGTTCAAGCAGGATTCGCAAAAGTTGTTGGCACAAATAAAAATTACATACTGAAATCGTTAAAGGAAACTTTAAATGATAAAAAAGAGCTTCCCAAGGTTTCCCCTTACGGTGATGGAAAAGCCGCTGAAAAAATAGCTGGAACAATTAAAAACGAGATTTAAGAAATATAAGTTATTCTTTTATCCCTTTCCTTTTTAATTTCCTCAGCCTGTAAAACTCTTTTCTCTTCAACCTTTTTAAGCCTGTCAATTATTTTCTCAGCCTTAACAATTTCCTTTTCCAAGTCAGCTAAATCAACTGAAAAGTTTAACAGTTTAAATAAAACTTCTAAAACGCTTTTTGCAGCTTGCGGATCTGGCAGATATCCACGAGTTTCCCCTAAAAGACATAAAGCTTCAACATTTTTGAAAGGCGCTAAACCAAGTATTAGTCCGGCTGCTCCTACAATTGGGTTTCCAACGGAGCTTACGTTCGCTCCTGCTTCTAAAGCCATTTTTAAGAGATTTTGATTTGTGGCAGCCGCGAAAACCTTTGGTTTGTCTTTAACCTCCATTCTGTAGCCGCCTACCGTTATAATTGTTTTAACATTATATTTTTTTGCAAACTCTAGAATTGAATTAGAAACTTCATATTGCCCCTCAATAGTTTGCGCTTGACAATCACCAGTAAAGAACATTAAATCATTTGCTCCACTCTCGTTTTTCCATGCGTAAAAAACCCCTCTAGGCAATCTGACACTTCCCTTTTTTCCGACTAGAACGTAGTATGGGAAGTGCGGTGAATATAAATATGCAATTTTTTCTGCTTTAAGCTGTTTTATCAAGTATCGCGTGGTTATCCTGCCAACCAAACCTAAACCTGGAAGACCCTCAATTAATATGGGATTTTTTAATTCAACTCTTTTAATTTCTTTGATTAATGTTTCTTTCATTTTAATCCTTTCTTTTCCAAGCCATCCTATATTTTAAGTATTTATCATCTGGAGAAAATTTTGGCGGATGAGGTATGCAAACTTTTCCACCGCAAACAGGACACTTATCTTTACTTAATGTGTATCTTCCACATTTTGTACATTTCCTTAGAAGCCACACCATCATCTAACCCTTCGGAAGTTTCCCTCTCCACCAGCCTTCTTAATGTTTGAAACTACATTTTCAGCTATATTATGTAAAACTTTTTCAGCGATTTTATAGTTTTCAGCTGAAACTTCAACACAATACTTAGGTGCTGAAACAACATAAAACCGTATAGCTACATCTTTAGGTTTTTCAGATTTCTCCGCCTTAAGAAAAGCTTCCTTAATTAGGTTTACACCGTTTGGTTTCATACAACGCAGCTCAACAATTCCCTTAACTTTAACATATGGTAAACGTATTCTTTCCTTTGCAACCTCAGCGAGGGCAACAGCTATTTCTTTCGGTACACCTATCTTAGTGAATGCTTCCGCACCTTCCTTTGCTGCCTTTTCAAGTCCACCGTACAATCCATATTCCTTGTCGATAAGAGAACCTGCCTTTTTATAGATTTCATCCATGGATAAACCTAATTTTTCAGCTACACTTCTCAAAAGAGCTTCAGCTTTCCGCTCTCTTTTCCACATCATTCGCTTTTCTATGCGTTCTCTCTTTGTAACCCTTCTAAGGGAAAGATCTATGTGGCCCTTTTCCTCATCAACCCTTAAAACCTTCAAAATGACCTTTTGTCCTTCCCTAACAAAATTACGGATGTTTCTAATCCATGATGAGGAGATTTCGGAAATGTGTAGAAGACCTTCTTTGTCATATTCATCTAGCCAAACGTACGCACCGTAATCTGTAACCTTTTTCACAGTTGCTATGACTAAATCTCCGACTTCAGGCCATTCGCTTTTAACAGCCATTATATTCATCTCTTAATCGAGGACTGAAACTATTTCACCCTTTATTATTGCTTTCCCACCGGAGGGCTCAGCTAATTCTGCTCCACAAACCTTGCATTTAACCTTGTTTACGGCGTGACTGAAAATTATCTGTTCATTCCCGCATTTTGGACATTTAACCCTTAAAAACTTGCTTTTCGGTCTTGGAATAAGTTTTTCCCATTCACTCATATAGGTCCTCCTTTAAGTGATTGTTAATTTTCTAAGCCTTATACCTTCAACATGTCTAGTATAACCGCAAACTTTACATTTAAGCTTCAAAGTTTGCTTTTTAGTTGTTTTAGCAAATTCCCTTTGAAGGGGATATTTCTGCCCTCCATAACCTTTCTTTTCACGTCTGTGATGACGTTCACCCTTAGCGAGGGCTCTACGTTTTCCAGCCTTGTAAAGGGTAACTGTGTGAACTTGATGTTTTCTACATTTTGGACAGTAAGTTCTTATCTCTTTTGGAACATTCACTTGTATCACGACCAGCTTGCCATAAAACATGCATTATCCTTTATATTTTTTCGCTAGTTTATTTGAACATTTGTGTAAGTTAAATGTTTTCTGCAGCCTCTTTAAGTTTGCCGAAGAGTTCTGGACGTAAATCCTTTAAGATTGGAACAAAAGTTTCTATCGGTTTTATATCTGAATAGTTTACTTCACCTATCACTGTGTCTTCCACATCATATTTTGCCTTAACAAGAATTTTACCGTTTGGCCCTATAAGTCTGCTTCCTCCCCAAAATTGTAACCCTTCCTCTACTCCTACAAGGTTAACATAAGCGAAGAAAACTGTGTTTTCAACCGCTCTAGCTGCCGTTAATATCTCAAAGAAAGCTTTACGGACGGCTGGTGAAGCTGATATACAGACTATTAATTGGGCACCTTTCAGTCTTGCTAATCGACTGACCTCCGGAAAGAAAACATCATAACAGACGATTAAACCTATTTTTCCAAGGTCTGTATCAAAAACAGCTGGCTGATAGCCAGGTCTGAAATATCTCTTCTCTTCGAAAACGCTGTGAGTTGGAAGATACATTTTCCTATATTTCCCAATGTAACCTTGAGGACCAATGAGGACGGCTGTATTATAGACTGTTGCTTGGGTTTTCTCGCTGAGTTCAGGCATCCCAAATATTATGTGAATATCGTTTTCTTCTGCTATTTTTCCCATAAGGTTTGTTGACGGCCCTGGAACTGGTTCAGCTAATTCATAAATACGGTCTCTTAAAACGTAGCCTGTTAGTGAAAGTTCGGGAAAAATAATTAGTTCTGCATTTTGTTTTTTCGCTTCTTTTACTTTTTCCTCCATTTTTTTAATGTTAAATTCTTTTTCTCCTCTTTTACACTTTATCTGTGAAAGAGCTATTCTGAATTTTTCTTTCATTTAAATGCCTCCATCAAATTTTATGCGGATCACGGGGCAGTCTGAAGTCTTTTCCAATAGTTCTATATCCAAGTTTCACCGTTAATAATACACGTCTCTTATGTTCAGAAAGGAGCCATCTCTGCTTTACTTTTTCCACTAATTCTTTGTTTATGTTTAACTGTTCAGCTATTTCCTCCGTTTTCATGAAATGTTCTAATCCGTAAAGGATCAAATCTAAGATTTCATATTTTAGTCCCAATTCCTTTTCGGCAAGTTGTCCTGGCCAAAGATTTGGTGATGGTGGTTTATCAACTATTTCTTTCGGAATTCCTATATGACTGGCTAGTTTTCGCACTTGAGTTTTATATAAGTCCATTAGGGGTGATATATCTGCAGCTACATCACCCCATTTCGTGAAGTATCCCATCATCGTTTCAGATTTATCTGAACTTCCGCAGACTAACATGTTAAGTCTGTTTGCGTAATAATAAATGTATATCATTCTTGTTCGAGCCTTTATGTTTCCCTTAGCAATTTTATCTTTCACATCAAAAATTGGTATGGACTTGTAAAAATTTTCTAAAGTCTTCGTAATGTCTATTAATTGCGTCTTGAAACTGAATTTTTCAGCAACTTTTCTAGCGTGTTCCATGTCTCTTTTGTTACATGTCTCTTTTTCAGGAAGCAGTAAACCGAGAACTTTGTCTCCCCCTAAAGCTAACGCTGAGATTGCTGCTGTTGTGCAGCTGTCAATTCCACCTGATAAACCTAAAACCACTCCTTCTGCTCCTGTCTTTTCAACATAGTCTCTTATGAAATTTTTAATTCTATCTTCAACATTTCGCCAGTTCATTTCAAGAACTGCTGGTGTCAGCTTCAAGTTTCACCCCTTTTAACTTGTAATGTAGTAAAATATTTAAGGAAAGTGTATATTCTACTCACGTTTCAAATGCCTTAAGGGACAAACATAAATAGATGAACAACATGAACTTTTAAGCAAGAAGGTTTAAGAATGGGACGGAGAAGAAGAAAAGTTATTCGA
>PIYF01000058.1 GCA_003601875.1 Candidatus Bathyarchaeota archaeon
TTTTTCAATCCTAATTTTTGTCCCACTCTTTACTCTGTTGAAAACTTCAAGATTCCTTGTAATCTTTCCAAGAATGTTAACTGGACTGTATGGTTGTGATTCACCATAAAACACGCAGATAGCGCTTCCCATAGGCCAAAAAGCTATAGTTCCCTTCTCAACATTTGCCTTAGCCTTCTCCTCACCCATTCTTATCGGAATTTCAAAGTAGACTTCCTCCTTCCATAATGCCGCCCTACCCTCAAGTGGAAGCCTTCTCACTATCATGTCTACTGTTCGGGGAGCCATATGCCTTACAAATTCACCTTCAGCTTCTCCTAAACCATCAATAATAAATTTCACTCGAATCCTTGAAATTCCCTCTTCTTCACCATTCATAACTTTCCACTCTTTTTAAGAAACTCCGTTAAAATCTCATCAAGACCTATTGGACCTAAAACTTTAAGTTCATACTTCACTCGGACAGTAGGCTTATCTATCTTCATAACCCTTCGCAGATCTATAGGTGTTCCGATAACAACAACATCACATGGTGTTCTATCAATAGTTTCTTTAAGTTCAGCTATCTGTCTTTCACCATACCCAACAGCTGGAAGAATAGTGCCAAGATGAGAATACTTCTTAAAAGTCTCCCTTATCGAACCAACAGCATATGGACGTGGATCAACAAGCTCACTTGCCCCAAGCTTTCTAGATAAAATAGCACCCGCACCATAGGGCATGTTCCCATGGGTTAACGTCGGCCCATCTTCAATCACCAAAACTTTCCTTCCCTTAATAAGTTCAGGTTTATCCGCAGTTATAGGTGATTCAGCCTTCAATATTTTCGCTTTCGGATTAACAGTTCTTATATTCTCCTCAACTAACTCCACATTTTTAGGGTCAGCAGTGCCAACTTTATTTATTATCACAACATCAGCCATTCTCAAATTGGTTTCTCCAGGATAATATGTAAGTTCGTTTCCAGCCCTATGTGGGTCAGCAACCACTATGTGAAGGTCAGGCTTATAAAACGGTATATCATTGTTCCCTCCATCCCACACAATAACATCTGCCTCCTTCTCCGCTTCCCTCAAAATTTTTCCATAATCTACTCCAGCATAAACTATTATCCCATTATCTATGTGTGGTTCGTACTCCTCCCTCTCTTCAATGGTGCATTTATACTTGTCCAAATCCTCATATGTAGCAAATCTTTCGCATATTTGTTCTCTTAAGTCGCCATAAGGCATGGGATGTCTAATAACAACAACTCTTAAACCCTTGCTTCGAAGAATTTTTGCAACATATCTTGAAGTTTGACTCTTACCAGAACCAGTTCTAACAGCACAAATAGAAACCACTGGAACCTTCGCCTTTAACATGGTTGATTTAGGTCCCATCAACCTGAAGTCTGCACCACTTGCCAAGGCAGTAGACGCTTTGTGCATTACATATTCATGGGATACATCACTGTATGCAAAAACAACCTGGTCAACATCAAACTCTCTCACCAACCTAGGCAATTCCTCTTCAGGATAAATTGGTATACCATTCGGATAGTTTGGCCCTGCAAGTTCTGGAGGATAAGTTCGCCCCTCAATACCTGGAATCTGTGTCGCCGTAAAAGCTACAACCTCATAGGCATCATTATTTCTGAAGTAAACATTGAAATTGTGAAAGTCCCTACCAGCGGCACCCATTATAATAACTTTAATTTTCCGCATTTCAAAGCCTCTCCCAAAACATTCAGAGAGAGAATCAATAATCTCCATTCATTACATATAAACTTTTAACTTGCTAGAGCATAAAAACTACTTTAAAAGTTGAAGAAGAGAATCAGCGATATAATCTATTTGAGCCTCAGTTACACCGGGGTGAACAGGTAAAGAGAAAACTTGTTTAGAAGCCTTCTCCGTTTCGGGAAGCCTAAACTCTCCAAACTTTTTGTAGTAAGGCATCAAATGGATAGGGTTGGAATAATAAACTTCAGCACCTATTCCATTGTCTTTTAAACTCTCAATAATCCTGTCTCTTTCAGCTCTTAACCCTTCCTTAAGCCTAACAGTGTAAAGATACCAACTATGTTTAGACCCTTCAGGCTCCATTGGAAGTTGAAGCCTTTCAACTCCCTTCAACCTCGATGTTAAACGCCTTGCATTTTCACGTCTTTTAGCAATGAAACTTGGCAGTTTTTCCAATTGAACACAGCCAATCGCCGCTTGAATTTCAGGCATATGATAGTTATGTCCAAGCATTAATGACGTATACTTCTCCTTTTCCCCATGACTCCTTAACACACGTAATTTCTCAGCTATTTCATCATTATTCGTAGTCACCATTCCACCCTCCCCAGTTGTCATGTTCTTACTTGCATAAAAACTCCAACATGTAACATCAGCAAAGGCCCCAACGTGCTTCCCCTTATAAATTGCACCATGTGCTTGAGCTGCATCCTCAATGATTACAAGTCCATGCTTATCAGCTATCTCCCTTATTCTCTCCATGTCACAGGGTAGTCCATAAAGGTCTACAGGAATTATAGCCCTCGTTTTTTCTGTAATTGCAGCCTCAATTTTTTCAGGGGAAACATTGTAAGTGTATGGATTTATGTCAACGAAAACTGGTTTAGCCCGATTCATAACAACAACTTCAGCTGTAGCAACAAAAGTGAAGCTTGGCAAAATAACTTCATCTCCCTCTTTAACTCCAGCGGCAGTAATAGCCAAATGTAAGGCAGCTGTCCCGGTGTTTACAGCCACAGCGTGTTTCGCATTAACAAAATCTGCAAAGGATTTTTCAAACTTTTGCACCATTGGTCCAGCGCCAAGTGCGTGAGTTAGAACCCCAGTTTCCATAACCTTAATAACAGCTTCTATTTCTTCCTTCCCTATTTGAGGCATATTTATCGGAATCAACAATCACCACACTTTTAATTATCCACATCAACATATTAATTTCTTCACTAAAGCCCCTTAACTCTTATATGTATTAGCATACATCTCATGCTCTAATGAAGGGAAAATAAATGGTTGATTTCAGCTTTACAGAAGAACAAAAACTTTTTAGAAAATCTCTACGAGAATGGTGTGAAAAAGAGTTACCCTTAGAAAAAATCCGTGAAATTGACAGTAAAGGTGAAATTCCAAAGGAAATAATCAAAAGCATGGCTGACCTTGGACTGTTACTTATGACTGTCCCACAAGAACATGGTGGAGCTGGAGTTGACTGGGTTACAGCCTGCATAGCAGCTGAAGAACTAGGTTACGCAGATATAAGCATAGCCATACCAGTATTCTTCCTTGTTGAAAGTTCATGGGGGTTCGTTCTAGACAGGTACTGCAGTGAACAGGTAAGAGAGGAGGTTATCCGCAAAGCTGTTAAAGGTGAAGCATTCGTTGGAATAGCCTCAACAGAAGCAGGCGGAGGTTCAGACGTTGCAGCTGTTAAAACAACTGGAAGAAAGGAGGGAAACGAATGGGTTTTAAACGGAGAAAAAACTTACATAAGTGGAACTGAAGAAGCGAAAAAACTTGGAGGAGGCTACTTCCTTCTAGCAAGAACATCGCCTCCACCGTCAGGAGCGCCACATAAAGGAATGACGGCCTTCTATCTACCTATAAACGCTGCCGGCGTTGAAGTTGGAAAACGATTCGAAGAAATGGGAAGGATGGCAATTTCCACTGGAAGCATAACAATGGACAACGTGAAAATCCCCGACACCTACAGAGTTGGGGAGGAAGGAAGAGGCTTCTACCTCACAATGGAAGGGTTCGACAATGCGAGACTTTTAATAGGGGCAACATGTTTAGGAGCAGCTCAAAGAGCCCTTGAGCTAGGCATGGAATATGTCAAAGAAAGAGAAGCGTTTGGACGGCCAATAGCAAAATTTGAAGGTATACAGTTTGACCTAGCTGACATGTGGGCTGAACTTGAAGCCTTACGTTCTCTGGTTTACAGAACAGCATGGATGAATAATGAGAAATACATGCACAAACGTTTCACACCCCTCGAAGTTACAAAATACATTTCAGCATGCAAACTGAAAGTTCCACCCTTCGCCTTCAAAGTTTTCGAACACGTCATGCTCTGGATGGGAGCGTGGGGATACACAAAAGACTGCCCATTAGAAATGGGATTAAGAGGAATAATGTCATACTATATAGGCGCAGAAGGAGCAATGAACATTCAAAGAGTGATAATAGCCCGCGAACTACTTGGAAAACATACTTGGAAAACAATACATAGCCTACAAATAACCCTATTTTTATAATTCAAAATGTAAGTTTGGATGCGCTTCATGAAATATGAAATCAAATGTTCAGTATGCGGAAGAAAAACCAACAATCCATTAGATTACATATGCGAATGCGGGAAACCATTACAAGTTTACATTTATCTCAACTTTGAAATCGAAAAAATTAAAAAAGAAGAGTTTACTGTCTGGCGTTACCTACACGTTTTCCCCTACATAAACAAAGATGAAATAGTAACTTTGGGTGAAGGATGGACTCCGCTGGTTAAAGCTTCAAAAAACCTCTACTTCAAACTTGAAAACTTGAATCCAACAGGCTCGTTCAAAGATAGAGGCTCAACAGTGCTTATTTCAAGAATACATAAACTCGTTAGACAGAAAAAAGGATTCATAACTGAGGATTCATCTGGAAACGCTGGAGCATCTATAGCAGCTTACAGTGCAAATGTTGGATTAAAAGCGAAAATATACGTTCCAGAAAATGTTTCCGGACAAAAATTTAATCAGATTAAATATTATGGTGCAGAAATAGTTAAGGTTTCAGGAAGCCGAAACAGAGTAACAGAAGAAGCACAAAAACCTGAAGCTGGAAAATTTTACATAGGCCACGTTTTCCACCCGTTGTTTAGAGATGGAATCAGAACCCTTGCTTATGAAATAGCGGAACAATTTAAATGGCAAGTTCCGGAGAGAATTTATCTTCCGGTTTCAGCTGGAACCTTACTTTTAGGAGTGATTGAAGGCTTTAAACATTTAAAATCCTCTGAAATCATCACGGAAATACCTAAAATTGTAGCTTGCCAAACAATGCAAGTTTCACCCTTATATCACCACTTTAAGAATGCTCCATATACACCGCCGAAAAAAATTACATCAATAGCCGATGCCCTAGTCAGCGTAAACCCTCCACTCCTCGAAATCATGGTTAAAAGTTTAAGGGAAATCAAAGGTGAAGTTGAAGTTGTAGATGAGGATGATATAAAAAACTGTTTCCATGAACTTGCAAGAAGAGGTTTCTTTGTTGAGCCAAGCTCCGCAGTTGCTTACGCTGCATACAAGAAACAATTTAAAAGTAAACAAGTATCAGACAACCAGAAAGCATTAGTTATTTTAACTGGGAACGGTTTGAAAACAACACTTTAAACATTGTTTAAAATAGCAATATCCTTCCCTTTCCTTCAGAAAAGTTTATATTGTAATGTGTTTTCACTCTTGTCGCATTAAAGGAGGTTATTAAGTTTGTCTGCACCTGGAACATCATCAGCTATTCCTGTTTTGATTTTAAAGGAAGGTTCAAGTAGAAGTAAGGGTAGGGAAGCCCAACACACAAATATTATGGCTGCAAAAATAGGGGCTGAAACAGTTAAAAGCGCTTTAGGTCCAAAAGGCATGGATAAAATGCTTGTAGACAGCTTCGGCGACGTCACTATAACAAGCGACGGACGCACAATCCTTGACGAAATGGATATCCAACATCCAGCAGCTAAAATGATGGTTGAAGTTGCAAAAACCCAAGATAATGAGGCTGGAGATGGAACAACAACAGCCGTTGTAGTTTCAGGAGAACTCTTAAGCAAGGCTGAAGAACTTATAGGGAAAAATGTTCATCCAACTGTAATAATTGATGGATATAAGAAAGCTTCTGAAAAAGCATTAAACCTTCTTGAAAAAATAGCCATACCTGTGGATGCAGATTCTCAAGAATATATTAAGAAAGCTGCAATGACTTGTATGGCAAGTAAACTTGTGGCTGGACAACGTGAATATTTAGCTGATTTAGCTGTTAAAGCCATCTTTCAAGTTGCTAAAAAGGAAGATGGTAAATACAAGGTTGATGTGGACGACGTTAAAGTTGAAAAGAAACCAGGAGAATCATTAACAGATACGAAGCTGATAAATGGTATAGTGTTAGACAAAGAAGTTGTTCACTCAGGAATGCCGAAACGTATAGAAAACGCTAAAATTGTTCTTCTTGACTGCCCATTGGAAATTGAAAAAACAGAATTTGACGCTAAAATTCATATTGAAAAACCAGAAGAAATGGAAGCCTTTCTAAAAGAAGAGGAAACTATGCTTAAAGAAATGGTTGATAAGCTTGTTGCTGCTGGAGCAAACGTTGTCTTATGCCAGAAAGGTATAGACGATATGGCTCAACACTTCCTAGCAAGAAACGGAATATTAGCTGTTCGTAGAATAAAGAAGTCTGATATGGAAAAACTTGCAAAGGCAACAGGAGGAAAAATTGTTACAAACCTTGAAGATTTAAGTCCAGCTGACCTTGGATACGCAGGCCTCGTAGAAGAGAGAAAAATAGGAGACGACAAAATGACTTTTGTTGAAGAATGCAAACATCCCCACGCAGTCACAATCCTCATCAGAGGTGGAACTGAACGAATAGTGGATGAAGCAGAACGTTCCCTTCACGATGCATTATGCGTTGTCAGAGATATAGTTGAAGAACCAAAAGTTCTAGCCGGAGGCGGAGCCCCAGAACTGGAAATAGCAAGAGAACTTAAAAAATACGCTGAAACACTCCCTGGAAGGGAACAATTAGCTGTCAAAAGCTTTGCAGAAGCCCTTGAAACCGTGCCAGTAACCCTAGCTGAAAACGCTGGATTAGACCCAATAGACATAATATCTGAACTGCGAGCAAGACACGAAAAAGGAGAAATCTGGGCTGGAATAGAAGTCCACACAGGCAAAGTTCAAGACATGAAGTCAGCAGGAGTTTTCGAACCCCTAGCTGTTAAAAAGCAAATAATAAAATCGGCAACAGAAGCAGCTTCAATGATTCTGAAAATAGATGATGTAATCGCTGCTGGAAAAATGAAAGCTCCTCCAACACCGCCAGGTGGAGGTGGAGCTGGAGGTTACCCTGGAGCAGGAGGCTACCCCTAACTAGGGGAGACTAAAACACGTCTAAAAAAGAGAAGAAAATTTTGATAGGACCTTCGAAACTAACCCGCTTCGAAAGGGCTAGGATAGTGGGAGCTAGAGCTCTTCAAATATCCATGGGTGCACCAATACTCATCGAATTATCTGAAAAACTTACAAGCCCAATAGACATAGCAATTAAAGAACTTGAAATAGGGATTCTACCAATAACTATCCGACGAACATTACCTGACGGAACCTATCAAGATATTCCACTTAAATGGCTTCTTGAAGAAAGTTAAATGTTTGGCGGAGGCGGTGGAGGTGGAGGTTTCCGCTGCTCCTCTTTCATCTTCATTGAATAATAATGAAATGTCAGTGATATCGGAACTATCGGTGAAATAAAAGCTGAGGCTATACTGCTTACTGTATATTTGTAGGCGCCGAACGGAGTTCCTATGAGAGAACCAATGAAACCTACAATTCCCACTATTAGATAAATTATGAGGAGGAGAGCAAAAGTTTTTAACCATCTATTGCTGACAAGTTTTCTGCTTCTTGAAAGGCTTTCTAATACTCCAGCATCTTCTATCATTATTGCTTGAATGATCAAGGAAAACATTATGGTTATTATTATCCCTGGAACTATTAACGCTATAAAACCCAGAAAGGCTAATATTGCAACTACAATATCGGCTGCTAACAGAGAAACAAGCTTATAAACTGTAAAATTGAAGGATTCCTCAAGACTTGGATTCTTTTCTTCAATTATATCAGCTGCAAACTTTACACATATTCCCTCAGCTATGCACCTTACAACCAGCGAGATAATACCCACTACAAGGCTTACACCTAACAAACCAATCATGTAGCTCCAAAGCTTATTCATTGCAATTTCAGGTGAAATTGAAGGACCTAATTCAGGCATAGACTCTGCATATTTAACTATTAAAATGCTAAAGCTCCCAGTCACTAGGGATGCTATGAGCATTGGCATAAAAAGACTAGCAAAATTTTCTGAATAAAGTTTAAAAGCTTCTTTTAACGTCTCCTCAATTGAAAGTTCACGGGAAATTTTCAAATTCATTTAATCACGCTGTTTAACTAGTTTCTGTTTCTTTCCAAAATTTCTTTCGCTGCTTTCAGGGTTTTTTTGATTCCACGCCAGTGGCTTCCCTGCCAATAAATTTTTCCACATTTTGGACATTTCCAGAATTCATTGTAATAGTTGAAAGTGTTTTTCTCAACTTTACCGGCAACTTCTTCCTTTGATACTAGTTTTATTTTAGCGTTACATTTCGGACATCTTGACCTAGTCATGTCTATTTCAAGTTTTAAGTTAAATCTTTGAGCCACTTGTGCAAGTTTTTCAGCTTCTGTTTTTCCCTCTAGGTAAAAGGCTGTTACACCTTTTGTTGCGGCTTGCTGATAAAGTTCTAAATCTCTTGTTAAAAGCACTCTGCTTTCACTTTTAGCAATTTCTAATAGTTGATTATCGTCAATATTGTTGGAATATTTAACATCGTGACCTAACATTCGAAGCCAACGGGTAAGTTTACCAAGCATTCCATCTGCAACAAACTTCAATTGCCACGGCATCCCTTTTTTAACACTTTTCCAGTTCCAGGCTTCGCTATTATAGAATCTTCATCCATAATTAATATGCCGTTTACAAATGTTTTTACAGGTTTTCCCTTAACCTTCCATCCGTCAAACGGGGAAAACTTTGCTTTTGAATGAAAGTTTGAGGCGTCTATTTTAAATTCTCTATGCAAATCGACAACTACAAGATCTGCATCCATCCCATTCTCCAATTTTCCCTTGCCATTCAAATCGAAAATTTCGGCGGGTTTTTCAGAGGTTAACCTAACTAAATCTTTAATTGCCAATCTTCCATTATTCACCTCTGTAAGCAACAGAGGAAGCGTTGTTTCTAATCCTGGAACGCCAACTTTAACACTCCACACATCGTCAACTTTTTTCTCAGTTAAAAAGTGAGGTGCATGATCAGAAGCTATAATGTCTATCCATCCTTTCCGTATTCCAAACCAAAGAGCTTTTTGATCAGCCTTCTCTCTAAAAGGAGGCACAGTTACAGCTAAAGTTCCAATTTTTTTCAAGTCATCTATCGACAGAAATAGGTGGTGGGGAGTAACTTCGCAAGTTAACGGCAGTTCAGCTCTTTTCGCTTCAACCAAAATTTCTAAGCCTTTTCTTGTAGTTAGATGACATAAATGTGTTTGGACGTTAGTTTGCTTAACTATTTTAACTAATTTTTTCACAGCTTCAACTTCAGCCTTTTCAGAGTGAACCTCAAGGAAGGCTTCGATGCTATTACAGCCTTCAAGTTTAAGCTTTTCCTCTTTCTCCCTTAACATTGCCCAATCTTCAGCGTGGACAGCCACCGGAATTCCTAATTCGCCAGCTTTTTTGAACGCTTTCATAACCATCTCTTCATCGCCAATTTTTAATCCACCTATTTCAGCAGCCATGAAAAATTTGAAAGCAAAAGCTCCCGTATATTAACTATCTTTTCAATTTCTTCAAGATTTTTTGGAAAGGCTGAATAAAAACCAACATTAACAAGGATTTTTCCTTCAGCTATTCTTATACGATTCCTTAAAGTTTCAGCACTCATAGTTACAGGTTTATTGTTAGGCATATCAAGAACTGTTGTTACTCCACCCGCTGCTGCAGCTGCAGTTCCAGTGTAAAAATCTTCCTTGTAAGCTTTACCTTCATCCCTTAAATGTACATGAACATCTATCATTCCCGGCAAAACCAGGAAACCTTTAAGATTTATCACCGTTTCAGCTTTGGGCATATTTGCCTTTTTACCAAGCTTAAAAATTTTTCCTTCATGGATTGCTATGCTGCATTCTTTTATTTCTCCACTAACATAGGCTTTTATGTTGTTAAGAACCGTGTCAACTATCAACCTTTTTCTCTCAATTATTCTATCTTTTTAAAGAAGTCCCTTTCAGTTATTATACCTACAAGTTTCTCTTTCTCTATAACTGGCAGAGCCCCTATGTTTCTTTCCCGCATGATTTTTGCAGCTTCACCTATATCTGCATATGGGTTTATCGTCGCCACATCTTTGTTAGCTATCTCAAATACTGATGTGTTTAAAACTTGCAATATTGTTCCAGACCTTAAATGTTTAAAAACTTCTCCTGAACCGAAAAATCTCAGAATATCCATCACAGTCACTATGCCAATCAGTTTTCCATCTGAAACCAGAGGCAGCCTTCTGAAACCCTTATTTGTCATGGTTTTTGCAGCTTCAAATATTGTTGTTTGAGAAAGAGCTGTTACAACTTTTTTTGACATAAGCTCTGCAACTTTCACCCTACTTATTCGGTCAGCAAACATGTTGGCTATATCCCTCTCCGTTATTATAGCCCTTACATGTCGTTCATCATCAATAACTGGTAAGCCGCCGACATTTTTCTCTTTCATTAATTTTATAGCGTCACTTATTTTGGCTGAAATTTTCACAGAGATAACATTTTTGGTCATTATGATTTTAACTGGTTCATTTATGGCTTTGAAAATGTTTCCAGCAAATTTCTTTTCAATTATTTGAAATTTTTCCCCTCCACCTAAATAGTTTATTATGTCAGGCGCCGTTATTATTCCCTCTAAGGTTTTTGTCCCTGGGTCAGCTATTGGTATACGTCTAAAACCTTCCTTAATCATTATTTTTATTGCATCGTAAATTGGTGTGGTTGGAGACATGGTTATAACCGGGCTTTTTGCAATACGCAGTATTTCTCCTTCACTTTTCCGAGAAGAGTGTTTTTTCAGTGAAACTGGTCCTTTACCTCTTAAAGTTCTCCGGAAACCTTCTCTACTCAAATTTTTCACCAATTAAAAGTTTAACCACATCTTCACGATCTACAATGCCCACCAGTCTTCCTTTTTCATCCTTCACTGGAACCCGCCCTATACCTTTTTTAATCATGAATTCAACAGTCCTCTGAACAGTTACTGTGGGTTTTACCGCTATAACATTTGTTTTCATTACAGCAGAAACTTTTGACGGTTTACGGAAACGTCCCTTTCTAGATTCAAATGAAGGCATAACTGCTCCGCTTTTTAAAAGGTCAAGTTGGGTAACTATTCCTACAAGCACGTCCTTTTTAACCACTGGAAGGCCAGCAAAAGATTTTTTCTGCATAAGTCTCCAAACGTTGTCTATTTCATCTTCAGGTGTGCATGTAACAACTTTTTTTGACATTATTTCTGAAACTGGTTTTGAAAGTTTATTCCTTTCAGTTTTAAATTTAACTTTTATGAAACCTTCAAGCTTTAAAACTCCTCTATAAGTTTTATCTTGAGAAGATTCTACAACAGGGATGCACCACTCGTCAAGTCTAAGCATTTCTTTAATTGCTGAATAAACATCATCATTAATGGTGGCTGTATATTTGGGTTTATTCATTATTCCTTTTACCTTTATCGGCGAAACGGATGATGTGACTTTTAATATATCATTTCTTGATATAACACCTAACAATTTTTTATATCCATCCACCACTGGAAGAATTCTTAATGTTAGATCTCTTATTAGCGCTCTAGCCTTTGTGGCAAGTTCGTCTTCATAAATATAAGGGTGTTTCTCATCCAAAATTTCTTTAACACGCAAGAAATCGCCTCTCGCTATCCACTCTCCAATTCTTCTCTGCATTCTTCACAGAGAAATTCACCGTTCACCTCTTTCAGGTTATCTGACCAACTTCCACATCTGTCGCAGTAGCCTGCAAGCGGTGGTTCTTCACTTGCTGTTTCAGCCATGTTTTCACCTTCAATTCTCGCTTTTTCCAACGTCATTTCCAACAGTTCAGGCATAACCGCCAAAATATCCTTACTTGAAACTATTCCGATAAGTCTCCCCTTATAAACGACGCCGAGTCTCCTAATGTTCAGCCTGCTCATTCTTCTAGCTGCGTTACTTATGGTTTCATCAGGCTCAATCATTATTAGAGGCGTTGTCATAACGTCTCCAGCCTTCACAGCGTCTGGTTTAACATTTTTCGCTAAAACTCTTACAACAAGATCCCTTTCAGTTATTATCCCCACTGGTTTTCCTTCCTTTCCTGTAACAATTATGCATCCTAAACCATGCTTATCCATGAGTTCTGCAACTTTATTAGCCGTAGCATTCTCCTCTATGGTTACCACTGGACTGCTCATAACATCCTTAACGAGCATCCTTGACCTCAGTCCAAGGTCTGACATGCCTCCACCCAACTGGTGAACATTGCTAACTTCAATCAACCAAAATAATTATCACACATTTAAAACTTGTTATGAATAATTTATCACATGGTTGTAAACATTGTTTAAGGTTTAAGTTTGAGACAGATATATAAAGAAGCCAGTTGTTTAAAGATGTAAAGCTTGAAGTGAAAAACCTTGCCTTACAAAAGAAAAAGTCGTGGAAGATCAAAAGGCGGTAAGGGAAGAAGCGGTTACGTTCAGTGTGCTGGTTGTGGCGAACTTGTTCCAAGGGATAAAGCTAAAAAAGTCACTAGAAGAGTTTCTGTAGTTGACCCTGCCTTGGCAAAAGAACTCCGCCAGAAAGGGGCATATATATCCGCTCCTGTTGAAACAAAATATTATTGTATTTCATGTGCTGTGCATCGAGGAATCGTAAAGGTTAGAGCTAAGGATGAGAGAAGGAAAAGAAGGTTTTAAAGCTTTCAATTTTTCAATTTTTTGTAAACATAAAAACTTCTTTGAAGAACTGTCAAGTTTGTGAGAACTGCAAGTATTATTATACCTATGTTTAAGGCTTGAAAACGAAAAATAGCGATTAAACTGGCAGCAGCCAGTATTAGTATGCGCTCAGCTCTTTCAGTTATCCCAACTGATTCCATTTTCAGTCCAGCGGCTTCAGCCCTTGCACGAGTGTAGCTCACAAGCAAAGAACCAGCAAGAGCAAGCGAACCCCAAAAAGGGTCACATAACCTACCAATTATTATACCTGCATAGACGGAGGCGTCTGCGTATCTATCTAAAACTGAGTCGAAGAAACCACCAAATTTTGTTGTCTGCTTATAAAGTCTTGCAAGGACACCGTCTAAAGCGTCACAGAAACCTGAAAGTAAAAGCACGACGGTTGCAAGTAAGAGATAGAATGGATTTCTTCCCTGCGTGTAAATTATAGCTGACGAGAAAGCCAAAAAAATACCTATTATGCTTACCATGTTAGGTGTTAATCCCAACTCATGAGCAAGTTTAGCTTCAGCAGCAAGTTTCTCCTGAACTTTCTTTTTAAATTTTGTTAACATTGATTTCACATCTTAAATTTTATAGTTGAAATTATGTAAAATAACTTGGGGAAGTGATTTATATGGTAACGGTTACGCCTATAAAAATTGATGGAAAAAAATGTTTGGGAGTGAAAGTTGAACTGCCTGATTCTCCGCCAATGCTCTTGATAATAGCTGAAAAAGGTTTTGTAATGTGCGGTTTTCTAAATGTGGAAGCTGCAGAGAAGCTTAACGTTGCAGCTGCTGTTGTAAGCGGGGTGAAAACTTTTAAGGATGTATTAAACGCTGAAGTTAAGGCTGTTACTTCAAAAGCGAAAAATATGGGTGTAAACATTAAGATGAAGGGAGTTGAAGCTTTAAAAAGAATGTTTTAGTTCATTTCTTAAATTTATCTGTTTGAAACAAAGCTTTTAGCCTATTTACTCCATCAATCTCCCTAATAAATTCCGCTACACTTTTTGGAACAAGTTTCTCCCAGTCTTTCCCCTTAAGCATTCTTCCTCTAACTTCCGTTGATGAGTAAAACTCTCTTTTATGAAAGGGAATTGGTTCAACCTTATATCCAGCTTCGATGAAAAGTCGACGTGTCAAGGGCTCATTAGAATATACGATTTCAAATTTAGGTGTGTATCCTTCAACAGCAGACACCCACATCATATGTAAATGAACAT
>PIYF01000059.1 GCA_003601875.1 Candidatus Bathyarchaeota archaeon
TGATTTAAAATTAATAATCATCTTTTATCTATATATTCTCGTTATTCATTCTTGCACTTTTAGGCAAGTTCAAATAATTGAAAATGCTAAAAGCTTAGATAAATCTTGATGTAAAGACAGTTTAAACATCGATGAAAGGGAGAATTTAATGGACAGCAAACATTCGGCAAGCTCAAAAAGACAAACTAATTCACGAAATGCGGAAACTTCTTTAATTAATCTTCGTGAAGGTGAAGTTGGGGTTGTTATTCGCACTGTTGGAGGTTTCGGATTAGTGAGAAGACTTGCTGAGATGGGGTTAACTCCTGGAACAAAAGTTAAGGTTTTACGGAGGGCTGCCTTGCGAGGACCTTTTCAGGTTGAAGTGCGAGGTGTTTCCTTAGCCCTTGGATATGGTGTTGCCTCGCGAATTTTCGTTAAACCTTTAAGGTTGAAACATGAATGATTCAACGTAGACTTAGAATCGCATTAGCTGGAAACGCTAACGTTGGAAAAAGCGTAATTTTTAACCAGCTTACTGGTTTAAACCAGATTGTTGGAAATTGGCCTGGTAAAACTGTTGAGAGAGCTGAGGGATCCCTTTATTTTAAAGGCTATAAAATTCGTATAATTGATTTGCCTGGAATCTATTCCTTGTCAACCTTCTCCATGGAAGAAATTGTTTCAAGAGATTATATAGCTGTTGAAAAACCTGACATAATAATAAATGTTGTTGATGCGTCAGCTTTAGAACGGAACCTTTACTTTACTCTCCAACTTTTAGAATTAGGCGCACCAATAATAATTGATTTAAATCAGGTTGATTTTGCTGCTAAGAAAGGTATAAGAATCAATTTTGAAAGGCTTTCAGAAATTTTAGGGGTACCTGTAGTTCCAACAATTGCAACAACTGGTACAGGAATAGACCAGATGCTTTCAAAGGCCATAGCTGTTGTAGAGGGTAGGGAGAAAATTAAGCCTTTAAAGGTTAGGTATGGAAAAGAAATTGAGAAACGTGTTGAAGCTCTCCGAAAAATGGTTAATGCAAAGCTTCCTCAACTTTGTGAAATATATCCTTCAAGATGGGTTGCAGTAAAACTTTTGGAAAGAGATGCTGATGTAGCTGGAAAAGTGAAAAACTATGAGAGTGGAATGGAAGTTTTAAAGTATGCGGAAAAACTTGCAGTTGAACTTGAAAGGATTCACGGAGAATCTTCTCCTGTTATTATAGCTTCTGAAAGGTATAATCTTGCAAATAAGATAGCTAAAGAAGTCACTGTTATTGAAGCTCCTCCAAGGATAAAGCTTGAACAAAAATTAGATGAAGTGACAACGCATAAAATTTTTGGATATCCAATTTTAGCAGGGGTCGCCATCTCAATTTTCACAATAATTTTTGTTGGCGGAAGTTTTCTTTCAAACATTTTAGAATTCTGGTTTGACCAGTTATTGTCATCCACTAATTATTGGCTTTCCTTCTTCATACCTCAAATGGCTGTAGATTTAATAACTAATGGAATTTTATCCGGTGTTATAGCTGGAATAACAATAGCTTTACCATACATCGTTCCCTTTTACATATTTCTTGCATTACTTGAAGACAGCGGTTATCTACCTAGAGCAGCTTTCCTCATGGATAACATAATGCATAAGATAGGGCTGCATGGTAAGGCTTTCATTCCATTAATGCTTGGTTACGGATGTAACGTTCCAGCATGCATGAGCTGCAGAATCATGGAAACCCAGCGGGAACGATTCCTAGCAGGTTTCATTGTTGTTTTGGTTCCATGTGCAGCCCGAACAGTCATCATTTTAGGCTTAGTTGGCAGATTTGTAGGGTTACACGCAGCTTTAGCCTTATACATCTTTGATTTAATCCTTATTTTCGTATTAGGTAGAATAGCTTTCAAAACACTTCCAGGTGAACCTATAGGTTTAATAATGGAAATGCCTCCATACAAGAAGCCAGCATTAAAGAATGTATTGATGAAAACTTGGAGTAGAACAAAAGATTTTGTTTATATAGCCTTTCCAATAATAGTGGTTGGAAGCCTAACAATAGAAGCGCTTTCAATTTCAGGGTTTTTAAACTACTTCGTTGAAGCAGCTGCTCCATTTATTAATGGATGGCTGGGACTTCCACCCAAAACTGGTATTCCTCTAATCTTCGGAATCCTCCGTAAGGAATTAACGTTAATTTTGCTTTCAGAATTAATGCCCTTAAACTCTTTAACAAATATTCAAATGATTGTATTTTCATTGGTGACTATGATTTATATTCCATGTATAGCGACTGTTGCGGTTTTAGTGAGGGAGTTTGGATGGAAAAAAGCCCTTGCAATAACAATAATTGACATCGGATTGGCTCTTCTTTTAGGCGGATTAGCTTATAGAATTCTTTCCATATTTTAAAACGGTTTAGCTTGTGCTATATTCTATAAATGCTTTAGTGAATTTCTTCATTAAATCGTATGGGTGTTCAACCACACAGTTTGGACGGACATATTTTCTAACTGCTGTGCTGTTAACGCCTATTCCTATTATGCCAATTCCCAACCTTTCTATTTTACGGATAACGTCTTTCAACTTCCCTTCAATGTCATCGTATCCCGCTGGAAAGAAATCCGAAACTATAACTAAGACTCTTGACTCCTCCATTCTTTTTGTTAAAGCTTGAGTTGCAACGGTTATTCCATCTGGCAAGTATGTGAAGCCTCCATGGGTTAACCCGCCTATTCTAGCTTTCACCCTTGCATTATATTTTTCAGAGAAATCCTTCACTATGTAGAATTTATTATTGAAAGCGTACATACCCCAAGAATTTTGGTTTAAAATTAGCTGTTTTGCAACTTCAGCTAAACATAAGGCTATCCCTTGAACCTCTCCCTTAAACATGCTTAAACTGTGGCTTGCATCTATTAAAATTGACCAAGCATCCTCTCTTGTTTGAAGTTCTTCTCGAACAAAAATGTCAGTTCTTTGACTTTGACTTGCAATCACTTGAATCGCTTCTTGCAAATCCACTATGCCGCTTTCTTTTCTGAAATCTTCTCCACCAACATTTTTCAGCATACGTAAACGTTGCAATATACGTCTTATCGGACTGCTTAGAAGCTCCCTTTTCCTATGATATTCAGAATAATCTTCTCTTGGAAACAGAAAATCTTCAAAAGCCGTGTCCTTCCCTATTTCCGCATAATTTTTTAATATTTTAAACTTTGATTTTTCATGTTCTCTCCAAGCATTTAAATTTCTTTGAGCCTCGTTTCCCCCTATCTGTTCCATGGCTCTCTCAAAACTTTTTTCGTTTTTCACTTTCCCTTCTAAAACTTTTACCGCGTTAGGAAGAACTTTTTCAATTTCTTCATTTCCAGGTATTCGCTCTTCATAGTAAGGATCATTTGTTCCATGGCTTTCCGTATAAAGTAATGATGGAATTTCAAAGGGTTCTCCACCGTAAACGTGGAGAGCATCATAAATCTTGTTAGCTGCCCCTAACCGTTCATTCACCGTAGGGTTTTTTGCCGCTTTTCTTAAAATTGAAACAACGGCTTTAACATCCGTTAATACTTCATCTTCCAGTTTTCCCTTAACTTTTCCAATATTAAACTTCATAAGAATTGAAGCCATAACTCTTGAAATGTCACTAAAAAGTTCGTTAACATTTTTCATTCTTAAATAACTAACAGTGTTTGCATAAGCTATTTCAGGCATCATCCATAATGAAACATTTTTTAATTGTTCCTTTATCACAGCATCTTCTACAATGCTTGCAACAAATGTGGAGAGGTTAACATTTTTCCCTTTTGCCCACTTTGAATATATAGTAAAATTTGAATGAATTAAATGCATTGCAAGATGATATACAGAAGCTTTAAACAGGTACCATATAATCTTTTTATGTGTTGGATTTTGAAGGTTAAAAGGCAATCCTTGAAAAATAGCTGTCTTTTCATCGACTATTTTTGGTTTGATTAAATGTAGAACATATCCTTTACTGTCTCTTCCAAGATACGGATATTTTAATTCATCGTGAAGTAAAATTTTTAATTCGTTTGGTGCTTTTTTTGTGAGTTGAAGGGTTGTTGACCAAGCGAAATCAAAAAAGTTCAAGGTTTACCGCCTTATGAACTGAAGAAAGCTTCAATTACACGTTTTACAGCTGCTTGAATTTCCACATCATCACTTGTTGTTCCAACAATTGTTTCTTCAGCTGCTTGGATGGGTGGACAACCATCAGCAACAAGCGTTGCCCAGTTAATTAGATCTCCAGGTGAAGGACCATAGGGTATATCACCGTTTTTATATTGTCTTCTAAGTTCAGCTCCAGCTTTAACTATTTTTTCTGCTATGTCTCTGCTTACACCACTTCTCTTTGCAATTAAATCTATTTCTTCAGGGGCTATTTTCTCTCCTACACTTAAATAGTCAAAGTTTATCCATACAGCCATACGTCTTCTTAATGCAGCGTTTAAGGGTTTTGTTCCAATGAACTCGGCTGAGAATGGGTTCATGGCTATGATTAAGTAACCATATGGATGTCTGAGCACTATCTCATTATCTTTTTCTGTTAAGACGAGGTGGCCGCGTGTGTCAAGAACTGGGTTTAGCCTAGTAGCTATGTCTTGTTTCATCATGTTTGCCTCGTCTAGATATAATATTCCACCGTTTCTGCACCATTGAACTATTTGTCCGTCAATCCAGTTCTCCTTTCCCAATCCTATATATCTTCCAAATAAATCGTAGGCTGATGTTTGCAGTCCACAGTTTATTTCCCACATTGGTAAACCGCAAAGTTCGGCAACTAAATAGACTATGTGAGTTTTTCCTGTTCCACTTGGACCAACTAAAGCACATTGCTTGAAATGGTAGAGTGCTCGCACTATTCTATACACGTAATTGAATCCTTTATCTATGTATTCTGGAGTGTTTCGAGGAATCAGGGGTTGAAGGGATTCCGGGAAAACATATCCCGGGTGGAGGTCATATTTTTCTATATGATATTTTTTTCTAAGCTGGGCTATTCTTTCTGATTCGATAACTGATTTTTTCATTATTGAAACAGATAATCTTGTATTTTTTGTGGTTGTTCTAACTTTTTCTTCTGTAACATAAATTGCATTTTCTCCTTTTCCCTTCTTTCTCCCTTGAAATCCGAATCCAACAGATGATTTTTGATTTGAATTTGGCAGAAGGTTCCCTCCTTATTCATTATGTTAGGTGCT
>PIYF01000001.1 GCA_003601875.1 Candidatus Bathyarchaeota archaeon
CAGTTTTCTTAAGAAATTTTTATGGTAGCCCGGGAGATATTCGAACTCTCTTTTGAAAACAAGACTTAAACGTGTGTTTGAACTTATCTCCCGGCGCCAATTTAAATTTGCAAAAGGTTATATCTAGAAGGTTCTTAAATTGTAGCTTCTAAACTTCAAAAGGTGTTTGAGATGGTTGAATCTTTAACTTCAAGTTATAAGAGGCTGATGGATAAGGTTCACGACATAATTGTTCTTCAAAGCGCAACAGCGGTTGTTCATTGGGATATGGAGACTATGATGCCTCCTAAAGCTGTTCAGCTTCGAAGTCAACAGTTGGCTATGCTTAGTAGGATAACCCACAAAATGGTTACGGATTCTGAAATTGGAAAGTTGATAGAGGCTATTATGAAGCATCCTGACTATGAAAAACTCACCGAAGTTCAGAAAAGAAATGTGTATTTAATTAAGAAGGAATATGACGAACAGACAAAGCTTCCTGAAAAACTTGTAGCTGAACTGGCGAAACAACGTGCTATAACGACGAATGTTTGGAAAAGGGCTAAAGCAGCTAAAGACTATTCAATTTTTAAACCTGAACTTGAAAAACTTGTTGAACTTTCAAAGGAGGCGGCTGAAATTTTAATGAAGGTTAAGGAAACAAAGACGCCTTATGACGCATTACTTGACATTTACGAACCTAAAATGACATCTGAAACGGTTGCAAAAGTCTTTGAAGAATTAAGAGTTGGACTTGTTTCCCTTTTAAAGAAATGTGAAACCGCACCCAAACAACCAGACGTGTCAATTCTTAAAAGGAAGGTTCCAATAGAAATGCAGAAAAAAATAGCTAAAGAAATTGCACGTTTCATAAAGTATGATATAGAATCTAAGGAAGCTGGAGGAAGAATAGATGAGACGGAGCATCCCTTTACAACAGGCTACTATGATGATGTTAGAATAACAACACATTATTATGAAGACAACTTCACCTCGTCAATTTTCTCAGTGTTACATGAAGGTGGACATGCTATGTACGAACAAAACTTAAGAAGAGAATGGATATTTCAACCCGTTGGAACAGCTTGCTCAAGCGGTTTCCACGAGTCACAATCACGTTTCGTTGAAAACATAGTGGGGCGTTCTCGTGAATTTTGGGTTTACTTTCTACCTAAACTCAAGGAAATAACTGGAAACATTCTCGCTGATGTAGAATTAGACAGATTTGTTCACGCCGTAAACCAGGTGAAACCTTCAAAAATAAGGATTGAAGCAGATGAAGTTACATATTGTCTGCACATAATAATCAGGTTTAACCTTGAAAGGAACCTGTTTGCAGATAAAATATCGGTGGCCGAACTTCCCCAAGTTTGGAATCAAAGCTATAATGAGTATCTCGGAGTAAAAATTGAGAATGATTCTGAGGGAGTAATGCAAGACACTCACTGGGCAAGTGGTTTATACGGATACTTCCCAACATATGCTTTAGGCAACATTTACAGTGGACAAATACTTGAAGCTATGGAAAAAGATTTACCAGACTGGAAAAAACGCCTGGCAGCTGGAAACTTCCAAGACATTAAGCAGTGGTTAATTAAAAATGTTCATAGCTATGGAAACCTATACGACCCAGCTGATCTGATTAGAAAAATAACTGGAAAAGAACTGACAGTTAAGCCATACCTTGATTATCTAACTCAAAAATATTCAATGCTTTATGGCTTTTAATTTCCGACAAGAATAAACTTTAATTCAACTTTTCTTTTTCTAAAACGACAAAAACACATTATACTGTAGACCATTTCTCAAAGCACAAGATGGAAAATCTCTGTAATAATCGGCATTTTGGAATTTACTAGCATCCTTCTCCGACAATTTTATATATAGGTTCTTAACATTCTGTCTTGTTAGATGGTTTGAAATGTCGGATAAAAATACTAAAAAACCTGAAACACGGGAAGAATTCTTGAGAATGTTGGTGAATGCTGCTAAGAAGGAGGTTGAAGCTCGGAGTATTTTGAAGGGTAAACGGGCAAAACCTACAATTTCTGGAACAGCAAAAATATTGAATGTTCATAGAGACACGCTTTATTCTTGGCTTAAAGAGTTTAATGTCGACTTTAAAGAAGTTGTGAATGGTTTAACCCAGTCTCTTTCTGTTGGAAAATACACGTATCTAATTGGGGAAGCTTTGGTTGGTGAAGGTAATGAGGTGGCTCATGTTGATTTGTTAATAGGGGATAAGGATGGTCCTGTCGGTGAAGCTTTTGCAGCTGGTCTAGCCCATCTTTCAATGGGGCATACTCCCCTTTTAGCTGTTATCAGACCTAACCTTCCTCCAAAACCTCACACCCTGCTTGTTCCTAAAGTGACGGTGAAAAATCTTGAGGATGCAAACAAGGTTTTCGGTCCAGCTCAAGCTGCTGTTGCAAAGGCTGTTGCAGATGCTGTGGAGGAGGAGATAATTCCAAAGGATAAGGTTGATGATTGGGTTATAATCTGTAGTGTTTTTGTTCATCCGCAAGCTAAGGATTATCGCAAAATATATCATTATAATTATAGTGCAACAAAACTTGCCTTAAAAAGAGCCTTAGCTAAGTATCCATCCTTAGAAAAGATTTTTTACGACAAAGATAGAGCAAAACATCCAATCATGGGATTTCGAGTGCCCCGCCTTTGGAGACCACCTTACTTGCAGATATCCCTTGATATACCAGACTTGGAAAGAACTAAGAAAATTATAGAGCAAATTCCAAAAAGTGACAGGATAATATTAGAGGTTGGAACTCCACTTATTAAGAGGTATGGAACAAAAGTGATAAATCAGCTGAGGGAAGTGGCTAAAGATGTTTTCTTCATTGCAGACTTAAAAACCTTGGATGTTGGAAAAGTTGAGGTTGACTTAGCCTATGAAGAAACAGCTGAGGCTGTTGTAGCAGCTGGTTTAGCTCCACCAGAAACTCTTAACGCGTTCATTTATGAAGCTAAAAGACTTGGAATATACGCTGCAGTGGACATGTTAAACGTTGAAAATCCCGTTAAAAAACTTAAAACTCTTAAGGAGTTTCCAGACATCGTTATTTTGCATAGGGGAATAGACCAGGAAACTGGAAGGACAATAGGGTTAGAGAACATTCAAAAGTTGAGGCAAGCGTTCAAAGATAAAAAATTCTTAATAGCAGTTGCAGGTGGAATTGTGCCTTTAACCGCTAAAGAAGCTCTAGAAAAAGGCGCTGACATAATTATTGTTGGAAGATATATTACGCAATCAAAGGATGTAGAGCGTGCTGTTAGAGAGTTCCTAGAGATTACCCCTACAATGCGGGAAGACGTAGACTTGTTCAGAGTGCATGTTGAATAGTTTCCTCTAATTTAAACATAAATCCTTAATAGATAGAAAATTCAACTGTTCACAAAACAAATGCGAGGGTCTCTATTCGATGGCAAAATTTAAAGTGATAATCTCTGATCCAGAAACTGGTAAATCAAAAATGGTTGAACTTGAAGAGACAAGAGCTGTCCCTTTGATTGGAAGGAAGATAGGTGAAATAATAGACGGTTCAGTTGTCGGATTATCAGCACATAAACTGCAGATAACAGGAGGATCCGATAAAGATGGTTTTCCAATGCGAGCTAACGTGCATGGAGGTGTCCGGAGAAAAGTAATTTTAAGTGGTGGTGTAGGGTTTAACCCTAAAAGGAAAGGTGAAAGAAGACGGAAAACTGTTCGGGGAAACGTGATAACAGATGAGATAACACAGATAAACATGAAAATCGTTGAAAAACCTAAACAAACTAAGAAAGTTGACGAAACTAAAAAAGAAGTGAAAAGTAAGGAAAGACAAGAAAAGAAAACTGAAAAACAACAGAATAATAACATTTAATGCTCAACATTTATTAATCTGCAAATTTACATGTTGAATAACTTTATAATTTATGGTAAGAGAGATGAGTAGCGAAAAACCTTTACCTAAACAGCCTGAAATTAATATTGGTACAATAGGGCATGTTGATCATGGTAAAACAACCCTTGTTCAAGCTTTAACTGGTGTTTGGGCTGCAAGACATAGTGAAGAATTGAAAAGGGGCATAACAATAAAACTTGGTTATGCTGATATGCCCGTATATAAATGTCCAAAGTGTGAGTCTCCTAAAAATTATTCAACCCAACCTATCTGTCCACATTGTGGTTCAAAAACAGAATTTGTAAGGGCTGTAAGTTTTGTAGATGCTCCTGGACATGAAGCGTTAATGGCTACCATGCTTTCTGGAGCAGCCATAATGGATGGTGCAATCCTTGTAATTGCAGCTGATGAACCTTGTCCTCAACCTCAAACGAGAGAACATTTGGCAGCTGCTGAAATTATAGGGATAAAAAACATTGTTGTTGTACAGAATAAAATAGACATTGTAAGCAAGGAAAGAGCTAAGGAGAGCTATGAGGAAATTAAAAATTTTGTTAAAGGAACGATTGCTGAGAACGCTCCAATAATACCTGTTTCAGCGCAGAGAGGTGTAAACATGGATGTTCTTATTCAAGCTATGGAAGAATACATTCCAACTCCGAAAAGAGATGAAGCTAAGTCTCCTTTAATGTATGTTGTAAGATCGTTTGATATTAATAAGCCGGGGACATCTATTAAAGATTTGAAAGGCGGAGTGATTGGAGGAACAATAGTTCACGGAAAGTTTACTGTTGGAGATGAAATAGAAATTAGTCCAGGAGTTAGAGTTCAGAAAAGTGGAAAATCCATTTATAATCCCTTATTTACTGAAATAGTAAGTTTACATGCCGGAGGTAAAAGTGTTAAAGAAGCCCATTGCGGTGGATTAGTTGGCGTTGGCACCCTTCTTGACCCATCCTTCTCAAAAGCTGACGGTTTAACTGGAAATGTTGCTGGAAAAACAGGAGAACTTCCTCCAGTCTTATCAGAACTTTCATTTGAAGCTCACATTTTTGAACGTGCAGTTGGAACTAAAGAACTTTTGGAAGTTAAAAAAATAAATGTTGGTGAAACTTTACTTTTACATGTAGGTTCATCCATAACCCTTGGAAAGGTTAATTCTATAAAGAAAGAAGTTGTAACAGCTGTTTTAAGTCGTCCAGTATGCGTTCATGAAGATGCAAGAGTTGCAATCAGCAGAAAAATAGCTGGAAGATGGAGACTTATAGGATATGGAAAAATATCCTAACAGAATTTCCAACTTTAAACGAGAATGATTAAATGTCAAAGGTTAAGGAGAAACCTTTAAGGATAATTGTCGACTCTAACGCTTTGTTTGTTCCGTTACAGTTTAAAATTGACATTTTTGAGGAATTAAAAAGATTGTTAAACAGGAATTTTGAGCTTGTTCTTATTTCCCCTGTTCGAGAGGAACTTGAAAAGTTAGCTGAGAGAGGTTCTCCTAAAACGCGTAAGACTGCTTCCTATGTTTTAAAATTGGCTGAAGAAAAATGCATCTATTATCATATGGGTCAGAGTTTCAAGGTGGCTGATGAAGCAATAATTCAGTTAGCTAAAAAATGGGGTTGCTTGGTTTTTACTAATGACAGAGAACTTAAAAGGAGGTTAAGAAATATAAATGTGCCAGTTATCTATGTGAGACAAAAATCTCGACTGGAAATAGACGGAGTGTAAATTTCCTTGTTTAAACTGATAGAATTAGAAGATACAATTCGTATACCTCCTGAAACCTTCGGAGAGCCGTTGGAGCATGTTGGTTATGAACAGGTTAGGGCAAAATATGAAGGAATTGTTGATGAAGAGTTAGGTTATGTTATTGCTGTAGTGAAAGTTCAAGTTAGTTCCGTTGGAAAAATAATTCCAGGTGACGGAGCAACATATCATAAAGTTAAATTTTCCCTCTTAACATTTTACCCGAAAATCCAGGAAATAGTTGAAGGAGAAGTTGTTGAAATAGCTGATTTCGGAGCTTTCGTAAGGATAGGCCCAATAGACGCGTTGCTCCACGTTTCACAGTTAATGGATGATTTTATATCCTATGATGAAAAGCAAGGAGTGCTTATGGGAAAGGAAACAAAAAGAAAACTTGCAAGTGGCGATAAAGTCCGCGTCAGAATAACAGCGGTCTCTCTTGGGAGAGCTGGAACTTCTGGAAAAATAGGTGTAACAGCAAGGCAGCCTTTCCTCGGGAAAATTGAATGGATTAAGAAGGAAGTTGAAAAAGTGAAAGGTTCAACTGCTGAAAAGACTGGGGAAGAAGCGAAACAAAAAGCTGAAAAAGGAGGGTAAATAAACTTTTGAGTGAGAAAGCATGTACAAAATGTCATTTAATAGTTAATAAGGGAAATATTTGTCCAAGATGTAAAACACCTACACTAAGCGACGATTTCAGCGGAATGGTTATAATATTCGACCCGGAAGACTCCGCCATAGCAAAAGCCATGAATATTAAAGAGAAAGGACGATACGCATTAAAGGTTAGGTAAACTTGCCTTATGTTTATTATTTAACATCCGAACTTCGAAGGGAATTTAAAAAACCTATAGGCAAGCTTATTCGCGGTTCATTCGAAGAAACCATGAGGAAATTGAAGGAAATTGTAAACTTGGAGAAACCTACAAAGATAATTGCGGTAGGTGATAGAGTTTCAATGAACCTTTGGAAAAATGGTTTTTCCCCTCAACTTTCAATCGTTGACAACAAGGTTATGAGAAAAAACATAAATATTACAGGAATAATGGCTGACAAAACAGTTTATGTGAAAAATCCTCCGGGAACATTAACAGAAGAAGCCATGTTAAAAGTGAGGGAGGCCCTTGGAAAAAATTTTCGAATAAAAATGGTTGTTGAAGGAGAAGAAGATTTATTCACTTTACCAGCGGTTCTCTACGCGCCTGAAAGCTCATTTGTCATTTATGGACAGCCTTACGAAGGGATTGTAATTGTGAAAGTTACAAAGGAAAAGAAGGATGAAGCAGCAAATGTTCTAAAAAGAATGAGAAAAGTTTCGAAAAGCTAAATAAAGAGGAATGTTATCAAGTTCAACATCAGCGAGCGAAAATGAAAATCAAAATAATATCCCAGAAGGATAATCCTCTACTTAAAAGAAAAGAAGTGATTTTCGAAGTTAACCATACAGACACTGGTGCAACACCTCAAAGATTAGAAGTTAGAAAAGCCGTTGCTGAAGCTTTAAAAACAGACACAGATTTAGTTTATATTAGAAAAGTGGAAACAAAAACAGGAACCCGTATTGCTGTTGGAACAGCAAACATTTACTATTCACCTAAGCAAGCAAAACTTGTTGAACCAGAATATATAATTAAGAGGAATATGCCTCCTAAAAAACCTGAAGAAGAGAAGAAAGTGGAAGAAAAACCTGAGATGAAAGCTGAGGAAAAAACTGAAGAAAAGGAGGATGAGAAGAATGAGTGAAAAACCAGCTGAGAAAGAGAAGAAAGGGAAAGAAAAACGTGAAAAGAAAAAGAAGGAAGAAAAAGGAGTTTACACTCTATATAAAATAGAAGGCGATAAACTAGTGCGGCTTCGTCCAACTTGTGAACGTTGTGGACCAGGATACTTCATGGCAGATCATGGTGATAGATATACTTGTGGACATTGTGGTTTCACAAGGTATAAGACTGCAACTGCGAAATAAACAGCTTTAAATCAGACGGTTGTTCATAGTTTTGATGGTTAAAATGATTAGAGTAAACGTTTCCATAACTAACGTTTCTGCTGAACGTTTTTGGGATGTCCGTAAACCCATGCCTCCAATTCAAATAAACACAAACCTTAATCTTGTAAGCATAGAAAAAAAGACGGAAGATTTTCTTGAAGTTCCCTTCGTCTTAACTGTAAACTATAATCCATCCGTTGCTCAAATAAGTCTCAAAGGAAAAGCATACGTCGCTGGAGATAAAAAGGAAATAAATAAAATTTACAGTGAATATAAAGAAAAGAAGCCTCCGCCACCAGTTATTGTCCAGTCCATTTCTAACGTTGTATTCGTAGAGTCCGTGTTAATATCGAAAACAATAAACATACCTCCACCTATCCCGCTTCCAAAGATTCCACAGGTTAAACAGTCTGAGAAAGGCTCTAAGATGGATTACACAGCGTGAAAAAGGAAGAGCTTTCAATCTATTTTAATGGAACATACATGGAAGAACGTGAAGCACCGATACCTGGGGTTCCATGTTTAACTGGTTTGTTGGTTATTGCAAATTCACCTAGATAATGTCCTATCATTTCAGGTTTTATCTCAACTGGAACGAATTCCTTTCCGTTATGAACAAGAATTGTTACACCAACCATTTCAGGTAGAATTATCATATCTCTTACGTGAGTTTTTACTACAACGTTATTTCCCTTTCTAATTTCCTCCTTTGCTTTCCTTATTTTTTCAAGTAATATCCTCTGCTGCACTGTTAAACCTCGATGAAGGCTTCTTCTCTGTCTTGCAGGAAGAATATTTATGAATTCATCCATAGACATAGTTTGTAATTGTTCAAGCTTGTAGCCTCTATACGTGAATTCTTTAGGCATTTCTATCATCTCATTATTTTTCTAAAGTCAGCTATAAACCTTCTGAAATTATGCTTTCTTCCTCTTCTTCTTTTTTCCAGCGCCCTTCGCCGCAATTAATCCAACTTTTTGACCTGGTGGTGCACCATGTGAAACTGTTGTAACCTTTCGAGCGCTTCTTTTGCTGCTTCCATAAGGGTGAACAGCTGCAATCATTGCTCTTCCACGGGTTCTCGGATATTTATGTCCTTTAGCTTTCATTAAATGATATTTAGCTCCTGCTTTTAAGAATGGCTTTTCAGTTCTTCCAGCCCCTGAAACAACACCTATCGTAGCTCTGCACTTGTCATTAATGTAACGGGTTTTTCCAGATGGAAGCTTTATTATTGTTCCTTGCGCTGTATGGGCGACAACTATCGCGTAAGTTCCAGAAGACTTTGCAATTTTTCCTCCATCTCCTGGATGAAGTTCTATGTTGCAAACCATGGTTCCTTCAGGGATTTTACCGATTGGCAAAATGTTTCCAACTTCAATGGAAGCTTTCTCTCCCATTTGAATTTTTTGTCCTACGTAAACTCCTTCTGGCGCAATAGTATAACATGTTTGTCCATTTTCAAACCTTATTAAAGCTAGAGGTGTCCCTCTTCCAGGGTCGTGGATGAACTCTTCAATCACGCCGGAAATCACTTTTTTAAGGTCTTCTGTTGTCATCAATGGGTAACGGGCTGGTGCAACTCTCTTATGAGTTGATGCTTTAAAAACTGATCCGCCACGCCCACGTCTTTGAACACGGATTCTCTTCCCCATTTATAAACCTCCTATAATATTCCAAGTTTAATTGCTACATCCACCGCCTTGTAATCTGGATGAAGCTTTACAAACGCTTTTTTCTGTCCTTTCGGAGTTATAAGAACGTTAACCTTTTCCACTTTCACATCATAAAGGGTTTCAACAGCCCTTCTCACATCATGCTTTGTTGCTTTAAGATTCACAATAAAAACCAGTTTATTTTCCCTCTCAACCATAAGGCTTGCTGACTCTGTCATTACAGGATATAATATTACATCGTATGGATCCATTAGGCTTCCTCTCCTCCACCGTAAATTTCATTTAGTTTTTGGATGGCGCTGTTAGTCCATATTGTTAATCTTCCAGGATGAGTTCCTGGGGCTAAAATTTCAGCATTTAAATTGTTAACCGTGACGACGTCTACACCTGGTATGTTTTCAGCAGCCTTTTTTATTCCTCCATTTTCAGCAACCACTATAAGGGGGCCTACAGCTTGTTTCAGTTTTCTCCCCCTAAGTTTACCTCTTCCAGCTCTAATTTTTCTACTTTCTCTTACACGATAAATGTCGGATAAAACTCCTAAATGAATAAGAGCCTCCTCTACATCCTTTGTTTTAGTAAGCTTTTCAAGGTCATCTGTAACTATTAATGGAATCTGTAGGGCGTCTTCAACAGCGTGTCCCCTTGAAGCCACAATTTTTTTTGATGCAGTTGCAGCTATAGCTGAAAACAAAGCTAAACGTTTCTCTTTTTTCGGAATCCTTTTCACAATTTTCTTTTCTGAAACTGGTGGATGGGCTGCTCTTCCACCAACAGTTCCAGGAGCAAAAGCACCCCTTTGCCCAGGGCCTTTCAATCTCGGTATTCTTGCAATTCCTTGTCCCACACCTCTTGATTCCGCTGTAGTTCTTTTTCCAGCCATGGGGTTTCTACCTTGAGGTTGAAATCTTCCAGATTGAATTGCTAAAACAGCCCTTTTTATAACATCAGGTCTTAACGGTGTTTGGAAAACTGGTGGAAGTTTTATCTTTCCAACTGATTCTCCTTGAAGGTTAAAGACTTTCACGGTTCTTCTAACCATTATTTTTCACCTATTTTCCCTGCGGCGATTCTAGGGAGACATATGTAATCTGCGGCGGTTCCTCTGGAACTTCCTTTGGAGGACGGGCAGGATAACGTATTTTCACCGGCCGTTTCTCCGGACCTGGAACACTCCCATCGAGTAAAATGTATGGGCCACGGATTAATCCGTATCTTATGAAGCCTCCTTTCGGTGTTATTTCCTTTCCATCAGTTCCTATTTTTAAAATTCTTTTATTATATTCCGTTCTTTGATGGAACCCCATCTGTCCAGCTCTTGGAATACTGTATAAAACTCTTGGAGGCTTCCACGGTCCAAGCGTTGCTATTCCCCTCTTAGTCTTTCTTGCTTTATGCTGAAGTATTCTCACTCCCCAACGTTTCACAGGTCCTTGAAAACCTTTTCCTATAGATACTGCTGCAACATCAACATATTGTCCTTCTCTGAAAACATCAGCTGCAGTTATATTTTTTCCAAGCAAACTTTTAGCATATTCAAACTGTTCTTTAATTGTTCCTCCACCTATTTCTATCTCCATCATGTCAGGTTTTTTCTTTGGAACGCTTGCTTTTCTAGGCTGTGTAATCGCTATGACACGGATTTTAGCAATTTTATCCAAATTATCTTCAATTTTCTTGAGGTTTTCCTCGGTGTTAAACTTTTCTGGTATTGTGAAGACGCGTTCAAGGTCTTCAGGCGGTTTTTCCATCCATGTTTCAGTGAATGTTTCAAGTCCGTAAGGAGTTTTCTTGTATGCCCTTATTGCACATATAAGCATTGGCTGTGCCTCTATAACTGTTGCTGGTCGAATAACTTCCTTTCCATAGTTTGGTGACTGTTTTCTATCTTCAATTGCGAAAACATGAGTCATTCCAGCTTTATAGCCCATAAAGCCTAAAAGCCTTGGTTTTTCAGCTTCTATTTGAGGCCAATAACGGATTCTTGCAATTAAACTTTTAGCACGTTTCCTAGGTGAATATGCAAGTGAACCCCGTTTGGGTGCATGTTTTTTCCTATGTCCCATAGTTCTTCCGCTTCGCGTCTTTTAGGAATAATAACAACAAGTTATAAACATTACTAATAATCGTTCTATGTGAATGCATATAACAACATTTTGTTATCTACAAGTTTTTGGAGATTAAAATTTTATACTTCTAAAACCACCTCATACATAACATTCATACGCCTATTTAAATATAAATAAACTTTTTATTTTCTCTAGAATTTTTTCAGCGGCTTGTTCTGGTGCGTATTTAACCGTGTTTATTGTTATTTCAGGGTTTGTTGGAGGCTCATAGGGCTGTCCTATCCCTGGAACTGTTGGGGCTTTTCCTTCAAATGCCCGCTTATAAATTTGTTTTGGCGCTGATCGTGTGTTTTTACGTTGTGTTTCCCGTTTTATACAGATTTCCAATGGACATTTTAAGTAAACTTCCATAAATTTTGGAATTTGTTTGCGGGCGTTTTCCCTATAACGCCTTAGGTTACCAGTTGCGTCAATTATAACGTTTACACCGTTACTGGTTAAAAGTTTGGCTATGTAAACAAGGGTTGCATAAACTATGTCTCTTTCATTCAATGAATAGGTTGGTTTAGGTGTTAAAACTTTTCTTAAGTTATCAGAAGCTAAGAGTTGGACGTGAATGCCTTCTTCCTCTAAAAGTTTTAGCAAAGCTTCTGAAACAACGCTTTTACCACTTCCTGGAAGCCCTGTTATCCAAACGCACCAGCCGCCTTCTGTAAATGTCATTTCACACATACCTTCCCTTAAGAACTGATAACTTTTTATTTTTATTAAATGGCTTTTACATTCAGAATCTGATGAACCGAACCCTTTAATTGGTTTTCCCTTTTTCATTATTTTCTTTGCTGTTTTACATTCCTCAGTTTTCCCGGCTTTTTTATAGAAAACTTTCACGATTTTTACGTTTTCATTGGCAAGTAAATAATCTATATGCCAAAATTTTCTTTTTTCTTTTCTAAAATGTCTTTTTATCCTTTTTTCTAGGCTGTTTTGAGCTGACCCGACATAAGCGTATAATCCTTTTTCAAAAAATATTGGTCCTAAAGCTCCAACATTTACCTTAATGTTTTTAGAGACTTTTATTATTAGAACGTAAATTCCTTTCACTTTTATCGTTAAGCATTATCTTTTTTATACCATTTCAGTATTTCTTTAACTGCTTTGACAGAGTAACCTTGATTTAGAAGTTGCTGTTTTAAATTGTCAATGGTGTTTACATTCAAATTAGAACACCTTTTCTGTTAATTTTAGATTTGGATTTTTTATATAGATTTTAATTCCAAAATGGTAATATGTCAATTTTGAGACCTATCACCCTTTAATATATTCATTAACAGCTGTTAAATCGAACCGTGCATATTGTAAAACATTTTTCGTGAAATTTAAGAGTTTTACACGAACCTCTCGGGTGAGATTTGGATACCATACTGGGGAGGCTACAACTAAACCGCGCCAAGCATAGAACGGTTGAATAACCTCTAAAATTTCTTTATCTCTTGTTTTTTGCAGGTAATTTTCCCAGAATAGCTCAAATAAACGTTGAAAAACTCCGGCTAGTTCCCCATACTTTTGCAAGGAATAGAAAATATAATTTATAGTCATGGCTGCAACGTCGTCTGCTGGTTCACCCCATTCTCCCCGACTTCTATCAAGAACTGTGAACTCTGTGCCTTCCTTGAACATTATGTTCCAGGGGTGGAAGTCTCCATGAACTTGGCTGAGCCTATGAGCCTTGCGTTTAAGTCTCCAGCGCCAAACAACACAGTCTCTTTCCACATCTATTAAGTAGGATTCACGGATGAAATTAATTCCTGGTGGGTAACTGTCAAGTAAACCCATTATGCATTCACCGTGTCCAACAAGTTCTCTTGCTCGTCTTATGTAAAGCCATGGTGCATCCTTCTTAACCTTGTGAATTTCAACAAGATAATCCGATAAGGCTAAACATCTTTTCTCATCAAGTTCAGTTAACTTTCCAGTCTTCTTTATACGGTCTAAATCGAAATGGTAAAGCTTTCCTCTAACATGTTCTGTTAAAATGAAAAATTCACCGCAGTCGCCAAGAGATTTCATTCCATCACCATTGATTGTAAATGCTCCAACATCAATTGAACGTACATGTTTTGGTAACTTATTGAAGGCATGGTGTTGCCAGAGTAATATTTGTGCACGATCAGAAAAATAGTCATGTCCGAAACCTTCAGGACGCATAGTTTCCAAAACAACTTTTCTAGTTTTGTTATTAACAACAAACTCTATAACGTAAGGAACACCGTAACCAAACCCTTTAAGCTTCTTTTCACTTTTCTCTTCACCTAAAGGATAAAATTTTAAAACCTTAACTGGTTCTTTATAAACTTGTAACAAATATTTCTCTAACATTTCAATAGTTAAACTTGGCAATTTTAAACCTCAAAAGAATTATCATGGTTAAGGTTAAAATGTATTGCGTAACAACAGGCTTAAGTGGTTTAGAATGGATAAAATTGAATCCTTCGCCATTTTCCTAATAAGTTTAGGCTTAGCTTTAATTGCTCATCATTGCGTTTTCTTTGGAAGAATAGCTGACTTAAAAGACATTATGCATCATGAATTCTTTGAGGCAATACTGCTTACAGCTGGCATAACAATCTTATTCAGCATACATTATGAGAAGAGAAAAAGATGTGGGAACAATGAACATTCTGATTAAAAATGGAACAATCTTAACAATGAGTGAAAAAGGGATAATTCGACAAGGCGCCGTAGTCATAGAGGATGATAAAATAGTTGACATTGGAAAAACAGAAGATTTAGAAAGAAAATATGGACGTGGATATGAGAAGATAGATGCTTCAGGAAAAGTGGTTATGCCTGGATTAATAAACACCCACCAACATGCTGCAATGAGTCTTCTCAGAGGATATGCAGATGATTTACCCCTTCAAGAATGGCTTGAAAATCGAATATGGCCTATTGAAAAATGTATGACACCTCATCACATTTATGTTGGAGCTTTGTTAACAGCTGTTGAATCAATAATAGGCGGGACAACAACTGTTAACACAATGTATCATTATACACGTGGAGAAAATGAGGCGAAAGCCTTTTCTGATGTAGGCTTAAGGGGGATAATTGGACATGTTTGCTTTTCTTGGAGAAAAAGGGAGGATAAGCTGCTTCTTGAAGAATTAGCTGGGAAATGGCATAATAAAAGGGATGGATTAATCCGCGTAAGTGTTGATCCGCATTCCCCGTACACTGTTGATCCAGAATATTTTATAGAGTTAAAAGAGATTGGTAGAGATTTAAATAGGAAATATGGTTCTCAAGAAGCACCAATAATTTGGCATATTCATGTGGCTGAAACCTTTGATGAAGTTGAAAAAATCCAAGCAGCTTTTAAGGTGCGTTTGAAGGATGGAATTTTTGAATATTTAGATTCCCTTAAATTTTTAGATGAATATGTAATTGCAGCTCATTGTGTAGCAATAACGGAAAAAGATATAGAAATCATCAGAAAACGTGACGTGAAAGTTTCCCATAATCCAGTTTCAAATTTGAAGCTTGCATCAGGTATTAGTCCTGTTCCAAAATTGGTTAGCAAAGATGTAACAGTTTCCCTTGGCACAGACAGTTCATGTTCAAATAATACTGCAGACATGTTTGAAGTTATGAAGATAGCAGCTTTGCTGCATAAGGGTGTGAATAGAAATCCCACAGTTCTTTCAGCTGGGCAAATTTTGAAGATGGCAACTATTAAAGGTGCGAAAGCTTTGATGTGGGATGAAGAGATAGGCTCTATAGAGCCGAATAAGAAAGCGGATGTAATAATACTGAATTTTAGAAAGCCTCATCTTTTCCCTTTGTATAGCGAAGAAAGTCATCTTGTATATGCAGCTAAATCTTCAGATGTTGAAACGGTGCTTATAAACGGGAAAATCGTGATGGAAAATGGAAAACTTACAACAGTGGATGTTGACAAAGTTTTAGAAATGGTTGAAAAAGCAAAAGAAGACCTTATTGAACGAGTTAAAAGTAATCTTAAATAGTTTTGATGTGAATGAAATGAGAGCGTGAACAGTATGGAAGAATTTAAAGTTAAAGATTTAAACTTGGCTTCTAAGGGAAGACTGCAAATAGAATGGGCTTCAAAGCATATGCCAGTTTTAATGCAAATCCACAAAAGATTCGAAAAAGAGAAACCGTTAAAAGGGTTAACCATAGGCGCCTGCCTTCATGTAACGAAAGAAACAGCTGTTTTAATAGAAACCTTATTAGCTGGCGGAGCTATGGTTGCCCTTTCAGGTTCAAATCCTCTTTCAACTCAAGATGATGTTGCCGCTGCATTGGCAGATGAGGGAGTACACGTTTTCGCTTGGAGAGGAGAAACTAGGGATGAATATTACTGGTGTGTTGAGAGAGTTATAGATTACAAACCAATTATAACATTAGATGATGGTGCAGACTTGATAAGCACAATCCATAGTAAAAGAATAGAAGTTTTGCCGAATGTGAAAGGTGGAACGGAGGAAACAACAACAGGTGTTCAAAGGTTAAGAGCAATGGAAAAATCTGGAGCCCTAAAATACGCAGTAATAGCCGTTAACGACGCCTACACAAAATACTTGTTTGACAATCGTTATGGAACTGGACAAAGCACAATAGACGGAATTCTTCGGGCAACAAACATTCTTTTGGCTGGAAAAAACTTTGTTGTTTGCGGTTACGGGTGGTGTGGAAGAGGCTTAGCCCTAAGAGCGAAGGGTATGGGAGCAAAAGTCATAATCACAGAAGTGAACCCTCTCAGAGCCCTAGAAGCCGCCATGAACGGATACCGTGTAATGCCTCTAAAAGAAGCAGCTGAAATAGGCGACATATTCGTAACAACAACAGGAGATATAAATGTAATAAGAAAGGAGCATATGGAAAAAATGAAGGATGGTGCAATACTTGCCAACAGTGGACACTTCAATGTGGAGATAAACATAAAAGATTTGGAAGGCTTAGCGAAAGCTAAAAGGAAAATAAGGGCAAACATTGAAGAATACACTTTAATGGATGGAAGAAAACTTTACTTGTTGGCTGAGGGAAGACTTGTTAATCTAGCAGCAGCAGAGGGGCATCCATCAGAAGTCATGGACATGTCCTTTTCAAACCAAGCCTTATCAGTGGAATATATAGCCAAAAACGCGAAGTTAACACCTAAAGTATATTCGGTTCCAAAAACAATCGACGAAAAAGTTGCCAAGTTAAAACTTAATGCTATGGGAATAAAAATCGATGAGTTAACAGAAGAGCAAAAGAAGTATTTGGCTTCATGGGAAATGGGCACTATTTAAATTTCAAATGATAAGAACGTTGCTAATAAAGATAAACTTTAAAAGGATAAACAATAAACATTGGCTTACGTGTGGTGAAATAAAATGGTTAGTAAAGATCAAGCACTTGGCGGATTAATATTCACAGTCTGTGTAATTGTCGCTATAATCTACACTCTTCTACTCTTCTGGCCTGGACTATTTTGGAATACGGATTTCATGTGGCAGCCACAGTTTTGGGTTATCGCCATACCAGTATTTATCGCATTTATCGCCATTATGGGTATTGGAACATGGATAGGGTGGACCATGGCAACAACTCCTCCACCTAAACCCATAGAAGAAATTACAAGTGAAATTGAAGAGGAAGAGAAAGAAGAAAAAACAGAGACTGCTGAAGCAAAGGAAGAGAAAACGAAACGTGAAAAGAAAAGTAAACCTTAATTTGGATTAATATTTAACGTTGAAAGTTAACGGAGAACCGAGGGATAAAACGATTTTCACATCATAAGTCACATTTTTTGAATATCCTCCATGTAAATGAATAGTTTTAACAGCATCAGGATTGATTGAAAAGCCACCTGCAGATTCAACCTCTTTTCCATTAACATAAATTTTCATTACCCATACGCTGGTGGGTGCAACGTTTCTTAATTTAACTGTTATACATGTGCTGTTCATAGATTTTGAGACGAGCTCCACCATCTGCGTTGGAAAAGCAGTTTTCACTTTTGCCGTAAAACTTGATAGAAAATTATAAGTAATGAAACCTGCAGTTGCAGCTGTCATAAAAGTTAATAGTAGAGCAGCTGCTGCAATTTTCAAAATTTTCCACCTTTTAACAAGAGGCTATATTGGAACTAATATAGCGTTTATGAATCTAAAATTATGAGAGTTAATACATTTAAAAGCCAAATATCTTAAAGACAAAGTGTAACGCAACTGAAATACCTGCGGAAACTCCGAAAATAATCATAATGAGTTTTGGTGAAATCGATGTGAATGATGTCTCCTCTCCTTTCGGTTGAATTTCATATTCTTTAATTTCCCGTGTTTCACCGTCAATTCTCACAACGGCCATAAGTTTTTTCATTTCCACTTCAACAACATAGTTTCCTTCCTCAAGAGAAACTCTTTTCGGTTTTAATCCGCTTTTATTCCCTATCCTTTTAAGGAAACCTGTAGCAATTGCTGTAACAATTTCAGCGTTTAAAGGTTCACGTTTAAGTTTATGAGTTGCGGATGTAATAGCAGCTGGAACCTTTTCCTTTAAAGCCATAAATTATCATCTCCTATTTCTTATTAAGCATGCAATCAACAAGTTTATCACATGTTAAGCATTCTTCTGGAATACCTTGACCGGAAGGGCGTTCTGCTAAATATCCAAAATGATAAGGACACTTATGCTCTTTAACTGAAGCACCTTCAGTTTTAAGCGATTCTTCTTTCACGTGTTCTTCTATTTTCTTCTTAAGCTTCTTCACTTTTCTTTTAACTTTCTTTTTCTTCACCTCTTTAGTTTCTTCTATCTTCGTTAAGCAGAAAGGACACGCATAATAGGGTTTTGTATCTTTTGAAGTTAAATCTTCAACTAATATAGGTGTTGCGAATTCCCTTCCACACGTGGAGCATATGTACTGCTGTTTTTCCTTAGCATTTTTCGTTTTAATTTCCAAATCCTCCCTTGACCAAATATTTTGTTTCAAGCTTATAGTGTTAATGAATCCAGAATACATATTGGAAGTTTAAAAAAAGTTTTGCGTCTACTTATCAATAGGTGTCCACAATTTATATTAAAGTTTCCGCTTAAATATGTTCAAAGTGAGGTTTGGATGAAAGGAAATGTTGCTGTGATTGGCACAGGGACAATTGGCGGAGCCATCTTGAAAAGTCTACTGAAAAGTGAGTATACGAGTACACTTATAGCTACACGGCGGAACATAGAACAACTCAGAGAATTTGAAAAGTTAGGAGTTGTCATAACC
>PIYF01000060.1 GCA_003601875.1 Candidatus Bathyarchaeota archaeon
AACCCCTGTAAATATTATGGAGAATATCTTGCTAGCGGTGGTGAACAATCCCCTATCCTCAGGGTTTGACATGTCACATTCAATCATGTTTGCACCTACGAGAAGTTGCAGAATTAGGCCTGCTGTAACTATTGGTCCTATACCAAGTTCCATTAGGCTTCCACGATGAGAGGCAAATATTATTCTGAGAGCTGCAAGTTCCCCTAAGGGTTGTGGTGAAACTCCATAAAGGGGAACTTGGCACATTATAAAATAGATAACTAGGATTAAAGCTGTCCAGAACAGTTTTTCGTTGAAACGGACTCTGCGTTCTGGAGCTTTAATTTCCGGAACGAATCTAGCGACGGGTTTGAATAGGCTTAGAAATCTTCCAGCCATCAAACAGCCCCTTACTTATTTTTCTCGTTTTCCACTAAGATTTTTCCGCCAGCCCCTTTTATTTTTTCAACTGCAGATTTTGAATATGATGAAACTTTTACGATTAAAGGTTTTGTCACCTTTCCATTGCCAAGAAGTTTAGTGTATCCTAAGCTTTCCAAATCTATTAAGAGTTTGCCGTCTTTCTGTTTTGTTGAAATCTTCTCAGCCACATCTAATGTTCCGACGTTTATAGTGTTCACTTTTATTTTAAGGCTTTTAGGGGAGGTGAATCCTCTCTTTCCAAAATAGTTTGGTTCATATTTAACTACATATGTCCATCCATGTTTATGTCTTCCAGCTTTCCTCATTCCCTTACATCCTGATTTTCTATGCTGGCCAACTCTGCCGTAACCATAAGTTCTTGATCCTCTTTTCTTTCTTGTTTTTCGAAGTTTGTGAGGCATGTTGAAACCCTTTACTGTTTTGTTAATGCTTTTTCTTCAAGCGTCTTTTTTAAACGTATCTCAAGCACGCCATTCTTATAAGTTGTACGGAATATTTTTGGGATAACATTTTTGGGAAGATTCAAACTTTTTCTATATTTTCCTTCTGAGTTTTCAGCTAGTAAAGTGAGTCTTTTGTTTTTAATTTTAACCTTAAGGTTTTCCCTCTTAAAACCTAAAAATTGAGCTATAACCACAAAATCGTTTTTCTCTTCAAACATTTCAATAAGTGGTTCAAGTTCTTTCCACCTTTTTTTCTTTCGGCTGTTCAGAAAATATTTATGGGGATAAACAAATCTTTTCTTCCCTATTCTTTTAACTTCAAAATCGAAAATAGCGTTTTTTTCACGTTCCTTTTTCTCCTTGAAAACTTTGAACCATCCTTTTGAGTATCTTCTTTTTCTCCTCCACTCTCCACTCAACTTTCTCTTCTCCTTCAGATACATTCGCATTGATGAAGTTACTATAAAATGTATCGCAAAACTTTTAGAGCATTCTCTTTACAAGGTTATCTATTTCTCTTCCCCTATAACCCAACTCTCCGCCGACGTTGTATGGTTTTTTTATTTTTCCTTTAAACCCCTTCTTTGGTGGATGCAGCCTAAAATATGGTTTTATGTTGGGAAGCTTCCAATATTCAACTTTACAATTAAATATTTCTTCAATTAAATCGTCTAAAGAGTTATAACCAAACTTTTTTACATAATCATCTGTGAGTTTTTTATCTCCTATAAGTCTGCCCTTCTCCTTCACCAACATCTTCACAACTTCTTTTGAAGGTTCACCCCAAGTGACAAAGTTTTGAGCTGTTTTTAACATTCCAATGAATGATGGACGATTATCTATAAGCACAGCGTAATTGTTTCTCTTTAAATTTAACATTTGAAGCGTTTCTCTAACCTCTCTAGGAGCACTTATAGTTCCCCTAACTCTTACAGCAATTATACATTCACGCTTTTTTTCAGTCACTACCTCATCACCCAATCTGTTGGAGTTATAAGCGTGTAAGTTTTCTTCAAAGCGTCAAAAACAGCGTATGCAAAGGATGGAACGGTTCTCGTTGAACCGAAACTTCTAGTCCAGCAATCCTTTATTCCTGCAAGGTTGAGAATGATTTTTGCAACTTCGCTTGCTACAAGGCCTAACCCTCTAGGGCCAGGGATTATAACAACTCTAACGCCTCCACATTTTCCTTCAACTTGAAATGGAACTGAATGAGGTCTTCCACATCCACACTCCCAGCTTCCACATCCACGTCTGACAGGAATAAGGTTTAACCTTGCATCCATAGCTGCTTTCTCTATTGCTGTTCGCACCTGTCTAGCTTTTCCAGAGCCTAAACCAACATATCCGTCTCTATTTCCAACAGCGACTATGGCTTTAAACCTTGACCTTTCACCAGCATCTGTTTGTTTCTGAACCAAATTTATGTTTATAACTTCTTCTTGTAAGTCTGGAAGTAAAGCGTCAACTATTTGCGGTTCCCTTATACTATAACCTTCCATGAATATTTCTTCAATGGAAGTTATTCTTCCCTCCTGTATTAGTCTTCCAAGCCTTGTTTTTGGAACCCACTCTTCAAGATTTATACTTGTCCTTTTCTGAGCGGTCAAACTTTCACTCCTCCCTTAAAAGCTGATAAAATTGTTTTCTTAACTTTTTCAAAATGTTTTGGAAGATTTTCTGGAGAAAGTTTCTGTTCAAGATATTTTGAAAATCTCAGCTGATATTCTTCCTGGTTTGAAGCGAGGTTTTTAGCATATTCAGCTATATGTTTTCCCTCTATTCTGTTTTCTTCTGGAAGTTTTCCCTCGCTATGCGGTATATTTAATCCAGCGTCTAATGCTCCTTTTAGCACAGCGAACACTCTTGCACCTTTAGTTGGTGAATGTAAACCTATATCTAAAACAGCCTCTTTCACACCTTTTGTTTTAGCTTTCAAACCGCATAAAAGTCCTGTTAAATAGGCTGCTGGAATATTTCCTCTAGGTGCTTTCCAACCATATTTTCTAGTTAATTCTCTGGTGTGAGCTGAAACAGTTACTTCATCTCCATGAGGTTTCGCCACAATTATTTGGGCAATCATGTTTTTTAGGGTTCCACGAGCAACAAGTCTAGGTTTTCCTGAGAGAACTAATGCTTTTCTAGCTTTATAATCAGTTTTTCCTTCTCTTCTCCTTCTAAATGGAACATTGTAACGTGCATCCCTTGCCATTAACGCTTCCTCCAAAGCTTCTGCTCTTTCAAATGCTGCTCCATGTCAGCTACAGATTTGAACTTTCCACTGCTTGCCATCACGTAGGCTTCTCTGTATGTACTCTGAGTTATTATCTTCTTTTCCTTCAACTCTCTAAGCCTTTTCCTCAAAGCTCTAATTTTACTCATCCACCTTTCCTTTCTAGATATTTTTGCGTTTGCACCACCGCTTCTCCTTCCGGGTCCCCTTCTTCTTCCCTTTTTTCTTTTTTCATGTAAAACTCTAGCTCTAGCTCGGCTTACACCTTTTTCAGGTAACCGTTTAATCGCTCCTTCATGGATTAGCTTTTTTATTTCCTCCCTTGTTATAGCTGCTTCTACATCGTCTATTCTATCAGGGTCTATCCAAACCCTGTTTTGACCAACCTTTAATATTTCAGCTGCTAAACGTCGTTGATTTCTAAGATTCGGCATTTCCTTCAGCTCTCTTCCTCTTTTTACTCTTCTGTTTCGGTTTTTCTTCTTTTATTTCCGTTTCTTCCGTTTTCTCTTTTTCTTTCTCCTTTTCAACTTCTTTAAAGTTCAGAACGGTTATCCCTCTTTTTTTGGCTTCAACAAGAATTTTCGCTCTTTTCCTCCCACCGATATTATGTGCTATTCTTACAGCTTCAATTTTTGGGTTAACTTTCTTTAATTCATCCAAATTATGTATTAATACTTCTCTATATCCTGAAGGATGAAGTCCTCTTGCATTTTTTGGTCCTCTATATCCAACGTTCACTGTGGCTGGCCATCCTTTAATTTTCCTCCGCATTTTATTGTCTAAACCTTTTGGTCTCCGCCAATTCTCTTTTAATCTTATGTAACGCCAACTTTCTTGTCTAATGAATTCAGGTTTTCTTCCTTTTACACGTTTTCTAATTTCTACAGCTTTTCGAGCTAATGCTAATTCATTTTTAGTCATTGCATTCCCTCCGTTTTCTCATAAACGTATATTCCGTCAAGGAAAACTCTTGGATCTTTCTTTTTAACTTTCGTTGCTTGTTCAATGTTTGCAGCTGTTTGGCTGACGTCTTCCAAGTTTATTCCTTGAACTATAACATCCTCTTTCTCAACCCTACCTTGCGTGTCACCCATTATCTTTACTTTCCTCGGGTTTCTTTCACCAGTGAAATTCTCAATAAGAACCGTTTTATCTTGAACTTTAACTGATATTGGGAAGTGGGAGAAAACGATTTTAAGTTTATAAGTAAAACCCTTTTTGACACCTGTTATCATATTTTGAATGTGCGAATATATTGTGCCTACTAAGGCTGCCTCTTTTTTTCGGGGCCATTCAGCCCATATCCGAATTGTTTTATCATTAAGTTCTATTGAAATTGGGGCGTGTGAAAAGTCACGTGTTAAGGTTCCCTTTTCACCTTTAACAGTGATTTTCTTTCCCTCTAGAGAAACCTCTACATCATCTGGAACTTGAATGATTTTTGAAACTTCCACTGCACGCATTTCGTATTCCTCTCTAATAAACGAAGGCTAAGAGTCTTCCTCCAATTTTTTTCTCTTTTGCTTCTTTATGAGACATTACACCTTTAGGAGTTGAAACTATAAGTAAACCTATATCCCTTGAAGGAAGAAACTTCTTTTCCCATTCTTCAAATTCATGAACTTTAACTGAAAAACGCGGTCTGATTGCCCCACATTTATTTATTCTCCCTAAAAGTTGAACCTTAAATTTTCCTGAACGTCCATCATCTATAAACTCTAATTCTCCAATATAACCGTTCAATTGCATAACTCTTAAAATTCTTCCCAAAAGTTTAGAGGCTGGACTAATTATACATTCCCTTTTGTTGCGCATTTCATTATTGACGATTGTTGTCAACCCATTTGCTATAGTATCCATGTTTGATGTCCCTTCTATTCATATTTTTTGAAACCGAGTTTTTTAGCTACCTCTCTAAAACAGTGACGACATAAATATAAATTATAACGTCTGATAACAGGGCCGTAGGATCCGCATCGAACGCAACGTCTAGTTCCTTTTCCATATTTTCTTTCCTTTTTAGGTTTTTGTTTAGCCATTTTTAAACCTCCAAATCATACTATTTCAACTCCAAGTTGATCTTTAACAAAAACTATCGCCTCTTCAGTGGTTAATTTGTGATTTGAACCCACATCCGCCTTTTTCCTCCGCCTTTTCTTTACACGATATCCCTTACGATTTAAGGATACACATATGTCCATTCCGAAAATTCCAACTTCAGGATCATACTTAACCCCTGGAATTTCTATATGTTCTTTTATACCGAAAGAAAAGTTTCCATATTTATCAAATTGTTTCTTAGAGATTTTATAGTCAACAACTGTTAAAGCTTTTTTCAGAAATTCTAAAGCTCTTTCCTTTCTTAAAGTTACTAGGCAAGCTATTGGTTCTCCCTTTCTTATTCCGAAATCTCTAATTGTTTTTTTAGCCTTCCTCTTGCATGGCGTTTGTCCAGTTAGCTCCTTTAAAACTTTTGCAGCTTTTTCCAACGGTTCACCAGATTTTCCTACAGACATGTTTACAACAACTTTTTCTATAATTGGTATGAG
>PIYF01000061.1 GCA_003601875.1 Candidatus Bathyarchaeota archaeon
TTTAGACCGTCGTGAGACAGGTCGGACTTTATCTGCTGGGAGTGTTGGCTGCCTGAGGGGAAAGGGTCCCTAGTACGAGAGGAACGGGACGCTGTGGCCACTAGTTAACCGGTTGTCCGACAGGGCATACGCCGGGCAGCCACGCCGTTGAGGATAAGGGCTGAAAGCATCTAAGCCCGAAGCCTCTCCCGAAAATAGGCAGCCATTCTCCGCAAACGCTGAACCGGCAACGGTTCGGCTGCGGAGACGAGGGCTCCCATAGAAGATGGGTTTGATGGAGCCGGGGTGTAAGCTGGAAGGCTTCGGCCGACCAGTTTAGCCTGCGGCCCCCAACCGCCCGAGGTGTCGGGCTAACGTGGCGTCTGGACGATTTGACACCAGTTTCCTATGCATGGTTTTACATTATTTTATAGAATTTATGTTCGGTGTAAGTGAAAGTTGTATTTAATCAGGGAATTTGACCCTTGGCATTCTAAGCTTTGCACTTGTCCACCTAAGTTAACCTTTAACCCTTACACTGGATGCGACCACATGTGTGTTTACTGTTACGCTTCAAGTTACATTCCAAAATTTTTCAACTGTAGACCTAAGAAAAATTTGATTTTAAGACTTAAAAGGGAAGCTGCCAAACTTAAAGGTGAAATAATTTCCATATCAAATTCTTCTGATCCATACCCAAACCTTGAAGAGAAAATGGGTTTAACTAGGAAAAGTTTAGAAGTTCTTTCAAAGTTTAACTGTAAAATTCAAATAGTTACAAAATCAAACCTCGTTGTTAGAGACATTGACATTTTAAAGAAAACTGTGTCAATGGTTACTTTAACGATAACGACGGATGATGATGAAATTGCGAGAATAATTGAACCTCGCGCACCACAATCTTCAATGCGTATTAAGGCGGCTGAAAAATTGATTTTGGAAGAAATCCCAGTTTCAGTTCGCATAGACCCTATAATTCCCTATTTGAATGAAAATCCTGAAAAACTTATTGAAAAACTCGCTTCTATAGGTGTGAAACATATAACAAGTTCAACCTATAAGATTAAACCCGACAATTGGCGAAGATTTAGCAAAGCGATGCCGGAAATAGCTGAAAAATTGAAGCCATTGTATTTTGAAAAGGGAGAAAAAGTTGGAAGATACACTTATCTTCCTAAAACTTTAAGGTTTAAACTCATGAAGAGGATTGGTGATTTAGCTAAAAAATATAAAATGAAATTTGGAACTTGCAGGGAAGGTTTAAGTTATTTGAACACTGCAACATGTGATGGTTCATGGTTGCTGAAGTAAAAGCGTTACGCTTCATTGTTATGTGTTAGGAGCAGGTCTTGCTTCTAAAGTTACTGTCACATTCATTATTTGACTATTTCTCACAATTGTCACATTAATTTTTTGTCCAGGTGAAGTGTGTTCTTCCAGATAGGTTGAAAGGTCATCTAAGTTTCTAATTTTCGTATTGTTTATCGCTATTATTATGTCTCCTCCAATTACAATTTGTTCTCCAGCTATGAAGGCTTGCTTTGTTCCACCCCTTAAACCCGCTTTATCAGCTGGTCCTCCATTTACAACTTGAACTATGAGCCAACCATATGTGATGTTTGTGTTCATCGCCTTTGCAATTTCATATGTCATGTCTATTCCTGATGCACCGAGCCATGGATGCTTATTATATGTACCATTTTCTATTAATGCTCCTATCTCCCGTAATATGGTATTTGATGGAATTGCGAAGCCTAATCCTTGCGAGTTGCTTACAATCGCTGTGGTAATTCCTACAACTTGACCTTTAACGTTTAGAAGGGGTCCTCCAGAATTTCCCGGATTCAGAGGCGCTGTTGTCTGAATTACATCTGCTATTGGATACCCACCTGTTTGTGTTTCAGTTATCGTTCTGCCTAAAGCGCTAACTATGCCAACGCTCATGGAACCAGCTAACCCGTAAGGGTTACCAACAGCTATCACAGGTTCTCCAACCTTTAAGGTTGAAGAATTAGTTATCTCAAGTGGTTTAAACTCGCTTTCTGGAGCGTCAGCTGAGAGCACTGCAAGGTCTGCATATTGGTCGTAACCTAACACTCTAGCTGAATATCCATCTCCATTTATGAAAGTGACAGTTATGTTGACTGCGTTATAAATTACGTGGCAATTTGTTACAATAATCATTTGCCCATTGTAATTATAGATAAAGCCTGAACCTTGAACTTGTGTATAATATGTACCCCAAAGACCATGTGTGATTCTGAAGCCTCTGATTATAACCACAGAATCTTTAACCTTTTCGTATAATGTGGAAAGAGAAATGTTTTCCCATAAAATGTAAGTTACATTTTTAATGTTGGTTATGTTTTCACATTGTGTTTTTTGTTGAGATTGAATGTTTGAAATTTGCTGTTGAAGATCTGCCACTTGACTTTCCAAATTTTTAATTCTGCTTGAATTTGTCAAATAATTTATAGAGTAACCTATTAACCCTCCAACGAAAAGACTGCCAACAATAATTAATATTAAAGTAGATGTTAACGCTTTCTCAGATTTCCACAACTTTGTTGCCTCCTAACTTTTCAGTTAAAATCAGTATTGAAACGTTTGAAAACTTGCTTTTAAATAAAACGCTTCTAAAAATCTCGAATCTCCAAATAAAGTGAGGAAAACAAGACATTACTTAGTATTATTATTTTGCAAACTTGTCTGTCCATTCCAACGGTTCTGGTGGATTACTATTAAACATTTCACTCCACTCTTCATCTGTTAACCTTTTATCCATAGGTTGAGTGAACTCAAAATAGTTGTACACTGGACCAGCGTTGGCATAGAGTTTTCCATCTTCATCAGCGTGAACAACTATTAGAACGTTTAATTTTCCAAGGGCTTCTTCTAAAACTTTCCCATAGTTTGGGTCTGTATGAACATCAGCAATTATAGTTACACTTCGAGTTTTCTCAGATGTTATTTTCAAAATTTCTACAAGTTGACCTGCTGCCTGTCTAATTTGCTTTTGCATGTTCTGGTCTAAAGTTTTTCCTTCCAATTCTATTATTGAAGCGTTTAGGAATAGCTCTGAAATTCTCATAAATTTTCTTAGACTAGCGTTCACATCAGATTGGAGAAGTTGTAGACTTGTTAAACCATTCAATGTCATGTTAATTAAGCCTGTTAGACGACGATATGTTTCTGGATACGGTTCCACATAAGCAGTGCTGGAAGGTGGAACGCTGAGAACCGGCGTGTAAGACTGTTTAGCATATAAGATTGTATCGTGTCTAAGCTCAGTCCATGTTCCCTCAAAAGTTTGAAGTTTTTCATAGCTCCAAGCGGACGTTTTCATGAAGGTTGGATAGTTTTCCTCTGGAGAAATTTCTTTTAATGTCGTGTTTGCTGTGTAAAGCCAGCTCCAGTAAAGATTCTGCGTCCAGTTCCTTACACTTAAAGCTTTAAGTTCTTCTCTAAGTTTCTCAAGCTGTATAGTATAATTCTCATATTTTGCTTCAGTTTTCATAAGGATTTTCTTCGCTAGATTTGAACCAAAAACTGCTGGAATATCCAAACCTTTAGGCATTAGCCTCGGAAACGTCCAGGTTCCAACCTTCGGATATACCAATTGTTGAAATATGTAGGAATCCGGAATGAAACGTTGTCCCATGAAACGTAGTCCAGCTGTTTCATTCAATATTCTTTCAAGTTCGCGTCCTTGAGGAAGCCATGGATACGTTGAAGCGTAAGTTCCCAAAATTTTCGCTTTATTTTTTTCAAGGAGGCTTTGAGCAATATGTTTGATTAAGCTGACATTGTATAGTTGGTTAAGTGAACTCACTTCATACTCATTTAAAACATCTAAATAATCTTTGAAAGTTAAATCGTCAGAAACACCTACAAAAAACTTTGTAACTTTATATATTCTTTGCCAAATAGCATAAACATCTTTATCACCTGTAACCATCCATGTTAAAAGTATAGCTGCCCTTGTCTGTTTAACATTTACAATGTTATTAATGCTGTCTTTTAAAATTGCAAATCGCATGCGTCCAAGCCATATCATAGTCTTAAAATATGATTCAAGCTTCCGATTCTCTGAATAATGACCTCTTGGAACATATTGCGTATAATCTTCCTTATACTCAAATATAGGGCTCCACCAAATTTCTGAATGATTGGAAATCAATTGCAGTTCAGTTTTCGCTTGATCCGTTGTTGGAGTAAAATTAGGTTGCATCAAGGCATGTGCAACTTCTAAGTACATGAGGTTTAGTTTTGATGCGTTTTCAAGAGGTGTTCCCGTTAAAGTTTCTACTTCGCTTTGAGCTTTAACCAATAATGCATTTATTGTAACGTTAAGTTCATCTATCAGTTCCCCCATTTCAATTCTTTTCAAGATTTCATCGAATAGTACATGATAAGTATGAAAAACAGCGTCTGTAGTTATCATAATAGGCATCCCTAATCCCAATTCACACTCGTAAAAATCAGCCAAATTATCAAACTTGTTTACTCTTAAAACAACAAACCCATTTTTTGAGAGAAAATCTTCCTGCTCTAAAGTTATGTCAAGCCAGTTTTTAAGCTGGCTGTAACCATTTACTTTACCGAGATCAACAGGTAAAGAATATTGTGATGCGTTAATCTTAACTATTATTTCTGGGAGAACAGCTGAAAAGGCTTCATTCCCCACGTAATTACTTAAAAGTTTTATTGGAGGATTGGGAGACTGTTCCTCTGGACCTAATATTTCATTCAAATTTAACAAGAACGCTGTTGAAATTAATCCAATAATGAAAACTGTAACTGCAAGTAGTAGAATTCTCCTTCTGTTAGTATGCGGCCTTGAAACATTTTTAACAATACTCACTTAAACACCATGAGAATATTATTAGAAGAATTTTTAAATCTACGTTTTCGAACGACTTGTTCAATTTTTCGAACGCTTAAAAAGCATATGCTTTATTAACACCATAAGCTTTAACCGCTTTAATAATAACCAAAATAACAGTGCGAAGCATTAGAATTTTCTTAAAAACTGTTAAAAATAAAGATCTATTTTAGTTAAATTTGAATG
>PIYF01000062.1:0-1812 GCA_003601875.1 Candidatus Bathyarchaeota archaeon
GATTTGAAGGAAGAAGAAATCTAAAAGTTTTTCCATAGACATTTCAGCTAACATTTTGCGGTCTTCACCGCTTCCAGGGGGATATTCACCCATAACAATCACCATATTTTAAGTGAAACACAAAATATGCAGTTAACTTTAAAAGGTTAACTCAGAAAACTTCTTAAAAAGTGATGAAAACAGTTGGAACAAATCCTAAAAATCATCTTATTAGGCATCGTGCAAGGTATAACTGAATGGCTTCCAATATCAAGCACTGGACATCTAAAAATTTTTGAGCATTACTTAGGATTAAAGACGCCTATACTTTTCGATATAACACTGCACATAGGAACCCTAATTGTAGTCTTAATTTTCTTCAGAAAAGAAGTGATTGAAATATTAAAAGCCTTAGCAAAGTTAGATTTTAAAACTGAATATGGACAGCTTATCCCCCTCATAATTGTTGGAACTATTCCTACAGCGGTGATAGGTTTAATATTTGGAGATTTAATAGAGAAATCCTTTCAAGTGATCCCGCCGATAGCCGTGGCCTTCACAATTTGCGGCTTAATTCTGTATCCAACGAAAATAATGAAGGAGAAAAAAGATGAGATAACCTATTTAGATGTAATACTTATCGGAATAGCTCAAGGAATATCTATAATTCCAGGGATATCGAGAAGTGGGATAACAATAGCAACGGCTTTGCTTCTAGGATTAAAAAGGGATAAAGCCTTCAAATTTTCATTTCTCCTGTCAATTCCAGCTATAATTGGAGCGTTTAGCTTAGAGTTTTACAAGGAGCATAGTCAACTTACAGCCTCAGGTTTAAGCTGGACTGGAATTTTAGTTGGAACTGTCATAACTATGGTTGTAGGTTACTTAACACTAAAACTTCTATGGAAAATAATAACAAAAAGGAAGTTCTATCTCTTCGCCTATTACTGTTGGATAACAGCCATAATTCTGGCTACGTTAACCATATGCGGTTTCTAACCATTTAGGTTTACCGGATAAGAACTCTGTTAAAAACTTTGCAAATTCACGATTTGAATTATATAAACCTAAAATTTCTAAGTCAATGTAAACCTTAAACCCTCTATTCTTTAAGATTTCAGAAATTTTTTCAGCAACGCCAACGTTTCTGCCGCCACCTCTTAACTTCTCTCTTAAAAGAGTAGGCGCATCAGTGAATTTTCGCTGAACCTCCACAACCCATCTTCCATCCTCAATATATGGACCAGCAACAGTTTCAGACCTACCTAAATGCTTCCGCAAAAACCTTTCACATTCCGAAGATTTCTCTAAAGGCGGCCCATAATGCTTCTTAACAATGGAAATTCTAGATTGCTCTAACTCAAAGAGGAAAACATTAAAGGTTTTTTCGTCACTCCAACAGGAACTGCGTAAAACCTTAAAATCGTTTAAGGTTAAAAGCTTTTGAAGGGAACGAATAGACCTATAGAGTTGCCCCCATAAAACATCTGGAACAACCTCAACAAATTCAAAAGTAATAAAGATTAATGTTGAACCACGATTTTTCAAAGCTTTTTTAAGCTGTTCAGTTGTCAAAGGCTTTGTTTCTGGAGGATAAAAATATTTTTCGCTTGGATTTTTTAAAAATGCTCTAGATGCAGCTACAAAACTGTAAAGTTTTTCTCTTTGAACTGCAGAGGCAACGTTTCTCCCTTTATCGACAGGGTCAACAACAATTAATGGTTCTTTAAAAAGGAGAGATAATTCATTCTCACGTCCTTTATAATAATTTTGAATGTCAATTGTTAAACGTTTTTTAAAGTTGGCAAAGCCTTTCAAAACGTTAATGAATGA
>PIYF01000062.1:1843-6464 GCA_003601875.1 Candidatus Bathyarchaeota archaeon
TAACCGCTGAAACCGCCAATTTTAATTTCAGCGCCATAGACATCTATTCCCTTCATAAACTTTTTCAACAACCTAACCTCATTTCGAAGATTTTTCTTCAGATGTTTTTTAATGTAGTCTGTGTGAAACGGTGTTCTGTCAGTGGCGCTTAACCATTCACCTTTTTTAACATGATAGCATGGAACGATGTTTACAGTGAAACTTTCCACAAAAGCTTCCAAATATGGGTGTTCAGCAAACCGTTCCACCTGTTTTGACCCTTTAGTTGCTTCCTTAGCTATTTTTAAGCAAACATCGCCAAGTTTGTGTCGTGGAAGAGTTTTCGGAACCATCATGAAAATGTCTATGTCAAGGTCGTCTTTAAGCCACGTATCCTTAGCAATTGAACCTTCCAAACGAACGGTGGCGTCAACTCCAAATTTTTCAGCTGTCTCAGCAATTCTCCTCTCAAGTTGTCGAGTTAAACTTTCCACTCGACTTCTATCCTCTTCGGATGGAACTATCCTTTCAAGAATTTTATTACACACTTCTCTGATTCTAGAGTTCATAATTTATCATCCTTTAAGCTTGAGGGCAAAATTCTTTAAGAGTTGAATATATTGGACCTTTAGGTGTCAACTGGCTTTTCTTAAGCCTTAAACATTCAGCTCTCACTATTCCAAAGTTGAAATCCACATATTTACTTATACAGTCTATTAGTTTCATTTTGTTTCTACCTGATTTCACTCGGGCTATTGTAAGGTGAGGGCTAAAACCTCTAGTGTCTGGAGCAAAACCTAAACCCCTCAAGGAAGGTTCCAACTGGTTAAAAATGTTCCTTAACTTGTCAGCACCATCAGTTATTCCAGCCCACAAAACTCTTGGGTAACGAAGTTTTGGAAAGGCTCCAATTCCATGAATCCGCACATTAAAAGGTTTAAAAGCCACATTCTTCATTACTTCGTAAATTTTTTCAACCATGCCTAAACGGATGTTTCCAAGGAAACGCACTGTTATATGAATGTTTTTCGGTTCAACAAGCTTTAAGTCAGCTCCCGTTTCAATCAAAAACTTTTGAAGATCAGTTATTTTGCTGAGAACCTCATCATCATTTATATCAAAAGCTATGAAGCTTCTAACTGTTTCAGACATGTGCTAACCCTCAAACTTCATAAACTCTTTTAAATTTATTAATACTAGGCTAAAAGGGTTGCACAAGTTGAATGAAAAACTTGTTATAGGTTTAACTGGAATGCCAGGTTCAGGTAAATCCATAATAGTTGAAGTTGCAAAAGAAAACGGCTATGACGTTGTGGTTATGGGAGATGAAGTTAGAAAGGAAGCCAGAAAAAGAGGGTTAAAGTCAACGCCTGAAAACCTTGGAAAAATAATGCTTGAATTACGAAGAACGGAAGGAGAGAAAGTTATAGCGAAAAGATGTATCCCAAAAATTACTGCTTTGAAAAATAAAAAAATCATAGTTGACGGTTTGAGAAGCTTAAGCGAAGTTAAAGAATTCAAAAAACATTTTCCGAAATTCACAATTTTAGCAGTTTTAGCGTCTCCTGAAACAAGATTCAAAAGACTTTTTAACCGTGGAAGAAGCGACGACCCTAAAAACTGGAACGTTTTTAGGGAAAGAGACTTAAGAGAACTTAATGTAGGCCTAGGCAACGTTATAGCCTTAGCAGATTACGTAATAATCAACGAGAATAAAGTTGACATTGTTAAGTGTAAGGTGAAAGAGCTGTTAAGGAAGATTGAAGAAAAATGGATGAAGTGAAAGTTTATGTGAAAGTTGAGGTAAACCCAACAGAATCTGAAGAGAAAGTGAGAAGAGCTGTTGAAAATTTATTCAGCAACATTCCATTAAAACTTGAAAAGTCGGGTGGAGGCAATTTTCTAACAGGTGAAGCTGAAGGGTTAGATGTTCTAAGCAAGATTTATAATATGCTGAGAAGGGAACGCATTAGGGATGCTGCAAGAGCCGTCTTCTTTAGCAGATTAGAAGGAAAAACAATAACTTTTTATCTTAACAAACAAGCTGCATTCGCAGGTCACATATCATTCTCTGAACCAACAGGAGAATCACCCTTAGGTCCAATTTGTGTTCGAATAAAATGTGAAAAACCTAGGAAACTTATAGAATGGCTTGCTCCAAAACACAGTGAATAAGGGGAAAATTAGAATTGAAAGCAACTATTACAAGTAATGGTGCAGTTCTCCTCGGCAAATATTTAGCTTGCGATGGATATGACTTAAGACCATTAAGAGTTGTAACTCATGCCCATGCAGACCACATGATTGGGTTGAGGAAGAGTTTGAGAAACTGTGAAAAGGTTCTTATGACCCCTGCAACTAAAGATTTAATTGATGTTTTACGTAATCCCTTATTCCTCATGCAAGGTTTCGTTGAAACGTTGGATTATGGAGAAACCTTACAATATAAAGATGAATACATAACATTTTTTAAGGCTGAACACATCCTAGGTGCTTGTCAAGTTCTTGTTGAGGATTTTGAAGGAACACGAATTGTTTTCACGGGAGACTTCAAACTTGAAGGAACATCAGTCTTAGATTCAGATATTTTAGTTATAGAAGCTACTTATGGCAGTCCCCACTGCAACCGCTCCTTCAATGTAAACGTTGAAAACATGCTTGTAAACCTTGTTGAAAAAGGATTGAGGAAGGGAACAGTTTACATTTTTGGTTATCACGGTAAACTTCAAGAAGTTATGCAAATACTTCATGATGCAGGAATAAAAGTTCCGTTAATAGTTCCAGAGAGAGTTTTTCAAGTTTCTAAAATATGCCAAAAATATGGAATGCGTCTTGGACGTTTAATCCTTTCCAAAGAAGCTGAAGCTCAGGAAATTCTGAAACATAACTCTCCTTCCATCTGTTTTTATCATATGAATGCAAAGAGGAAAGTTGGTTTAGAAGGCTTCCGCATTTACGTTAGCGGATGGGAATTTAACATGGCATGTCGTGAAATAAGTGAAAACGAGTATGTCTTAGCCTTAAGTGACCATTCAGACTTTAACGGATTGATGGAATATATTCGACGTTCAAAACCTAAACTTGTGATTACAGATAATTACCGAGTTGGTTACGCAAACATTTTAGCAAGGGAAATTATGAAAAAGTTTGGGATAAAAGCCATGGCCATGCCTAAAAAACCTAACTAAAAATTCTTTTTCTATGAGGCTGATGTCCCTCCTTTAACCCTATAGTTGCCAACATACTCAAAGCTGCAAGATTTTGAGCAAGTCCGACAGCAGCCATTATCTCTGCAAGTTCATCAGCTTTTTTCACCCTTAAAATCTTCCTTAATGCAAATTCAGCCTTAGGAAAATTTTTTATTTCACCGCCAATGATTCCGCATGGAACTAACATTTCCAATTCGCCAATTAGGTAATTGCCTTCTGAACGCCATTTACTGAGAGGTAGGTAACATCCACTTCTAAAAGCAAAAGCGTGATTTGCACTTTCAATGGCTCTCCAATCCTGACCAGTTGCAACTGCAACAGCGTCAACACCGTTCATTATTCCCTTATTATGAGTTACAGCCCTGTACATATCCTTTTCAGCCCATCTGCTAAGCCAGACAATTCCATTCTTAACTTCCTCTCCAGACCACACCTTACCCTTAACATTTTTCCTTGAAAGTTTATCAACTGGAATTTTAACTTCAGCCTTAACATGTCTTCCGGAAAAATTTGAAACTATACAAGCATTACAAACACATGGAACAATCTTCACAATTTCCCGAGCTATCGACTCAGCCATGTCACTTGCAACAGCTGCACCCATAGCGTCACCTGGATCAACATAAACGTTTACAACGAGAATTTCATCTTCAAATTTCTGCACCTTTAAATCATAAGCCTTGGAAAACCTATGTTCCTTGTTAACTTTCTCCAAAAGATAATTTTTTTCAGCTAAAATTTTCCTTTCAACCTCAACTGGATCATCAACGTTTATAAGTTGTATTTGTCCAGCTGCTTTTCCATAGTTGCTTTCCTTTAACACATGAGAGGTTATTCCTCCACTTTCATAACAAATTTTAGCTCCATAACAAACTCCAGCTACAACAGAAGCTTCTTCAACAACCATGGGAACAAAATAGTCAACACCATTTATTTTGAAACCATTTGCAATCCTTAATGGAAGTTCGAAGTTACTTACAGGATTCTCCCCTATACTTGTTAACTCTTTGAAACCTAAAGTGCACAAACTCTTTAAAACAGCAACATCCTCCACGTTTAAATCCAGAAAATCCCTCAAAACCTCTATTCTCTCATCAATTGAAAGTTTGTAAAATCCAGGTACAAGTGAAGACTTCATTTTAACTCCACCCTCTAAAACTTTCACTAAGAAAATAAAATTTTTGAAAAGGCTTCAACATAAGTCTCCCATTTTCCCTCCAGTTGACTTTGGCTTTCTTAGGAGGTGATCCGGCCGCAGGTTCCCCTACGGCCACCTTGTTACGACTTTTCCCCCCTCACGAAGCCCGGATTCGACGCAGCCCTAAGGACCACGCCTCACCCGGACTCCGCTTGGGTGGAACGACGGGCGGTGTGTGCAAGGAGCAGGGACGTATTCACCGCGCGATAGTGACGCGCGATTACTAGGGATTCCA
>PIYF01000063.1:0-3247 GCA_003601875.1 Candidatus Bathyarchaeota archaeon
CTCCTTTTCTGATACATTCTCCAGCTTAAAGTTATTGTTTTAGGATGAGAAGCTTTAACCTCATCAAGTTTTGAGATTGCTGTGTTATGAGGTGCGTTCATAACTAATTCCGGATTTTTATATGCTTCCTCACAGATTCTTCGCATTGCGTCAATAAATCTGTCTAATTCTTCCTTTTCAAAAGTTTCCGTAGGTTCAATCATTAACGCTTCCTTCACTATTAATGGAAAATAGATGGTTGGCGCATGTAAACCATAATCTAACAGTCTTTTTGCAATGTTTAAGGCTGAAACGCCGGTTTCACGTTTCAATTTTTCAGCGCTTAATACGCATTCATGTTTTCTCGGTTTTCCATTTCCATATGGAAGGGTTAAACCATTAATTTTCCTAAGTTTCTCCGCAATGTAATTAGCGTTTAGAACTGCAACTTCTGCAACTTCTTTTAACCCTTCAATTCCAAGACTTAAAATGTAGGCATAAGCTTTTAGTAAAACTGCAACGTTTCCATAGAAACTCCTTATTTTACCTATACTATATGGTCTGTCATAGTCTAAACGGTACTTTTCACCATCAAAGATTATACGTGGAACAGGCAGAAACTTTTCAAGTTTTTCTGAAACGCCAACAGGTCCAGCTCCCGGCCCTCCGCCTCCATGAGGTGTGCTGAAGGTTTTATGAATGTTTATGTGAACTATATCGAAGCCCATGTCTCCAGGTCTAGCCTTTCCAAGTATGGCGTTTAAGTTTGCTCCATCATAATATAATAGTCCACCAGCTTCATGCACTATTTTTGCTATTTCTTCAATTCTCCTCTCAAATATTCCAAGAGTATTCGGGTTTGTAAGCATTAACCCGGCTGTACGCTCTGAAACAGCCTCCTTTAAAGCTTCAATGTCTATGCATCCTTCATTGTCTGATGGTACAACAACAACGTTGAATCCAGCCATTGCTGCACTTGCTGGGTTTGTTCCATGAGCTGAATCTGGAATTATTATTTCCCTTCTTTTTTCAAGTTCTCTATTGAATTTGTGATAAGCTCTTATGAGGGATGTTCCTAAAAATTCTCCATGAGCCCCAGCTGCTGGTTGAAGACAAACTTCATATGTGCCTGTTATTTCAGCGAGCCAACGTTCAAGTTTGTAAAGAATTTCTAGTATACCCTGCACGGTGTTTTCATCTTGATATGGGTGAAGCATGTTTATTTTAGGTGAACTGGCAAGAAACTCGTTTATTTTTGGATTATATTTCATTGTGCAGCTTCCAAGGGGATATAAGCCTGAGTCAACACCATAATTCATCTGTGAAAGACGAATATAATGTCGTGCAACCTCAACTTCTGAAACTTCTGGAAGTTTAAGTTTACCTTTACGCTGCATGTTCTCTGGAATAATTTTTTTGACATCGCCAACAGTTCTTTTTATTTCATCCTCAACTTTTGGTGGAAAATATCCACGTCTACCCTTCCTTCCAAGTTCAAAAATTAAGGGTTCATTCCAATTTGCCTGCTTAAACATGTCTTTCACCTTTCAGCTAAAATTTCCTCTAAAGCGTTTGCCAATCTTTCAATTTCTTCTTTAGAATGAATTTCAGTTACACAGTAAAGGGCTGTTTCACCAAGTTCCGGAAACTCTTTTGAAACATCTTTTCCACCGTGAATTCCATAGTTTAAAAGCTTTTTGTTCACTTCCTCAATTTTTAAGCCAGCATCATCAAAGTTTACAGTGAACTCTTTAAAGTGAGGGGATTTGAAAACTGGAGCTTTAATCCCTTTAATCTGAGATGATAAGTGTATAGCGTAATTTGCCTTATACATTATTGTTTCTCCAAGTTCACGGAAGCCTTCTGGTCCAAGTAAACTCATGTAGACTGCGGATGCAACAGCACATAATGCCTCATTACTGCAAATGTTGGATGTAGCTTTTTCACGTCTAATATGCTGTTCTCTCGTTTGTAAAGCCATACAGAAGCCTTCCCTATCTCCGTTTTTAGTGGTTGTCATCCCTATTACGCGGCCAGGCATCTGCCTAACAATCTTCAAGTCGTCATGACATGCAAATATTCCAAGAAGGGGACCTCCAAAATTCATTGAATTTCCTAAGGGTTGTCCTTCACCTACAACTATGTCTGCATCATATTCTCCAGGCGGTTTCAAAATCCCCAAGGATGTTGGGTCTACACCGACGATGAAAAGGGCTCCTTTTGAATGAGTTTCCACGGCTATTTCTTCAACTTGAGTTTCAATAAACCCTAAATATGATGGATTCTCGATGTAAACTGCAGCTGTTTTTTCTGAAATCTTACTTTTCAAATCTTTCAGGTTTAATTGACCTGTCTCCTCATTGTAACTGACAGTTTTAACGGTTATTCCAGCTGGCTCCGCATAAACATGTAAGGTGGCAAGTCTTTCAGGGTGAATTATTTTTGGAACGAGAATTTCATTTCTCTTTGTAAGGCGGGATGCCATTCGTGCAGCCTCACCTAAAGCTGAGGCCCAATCATACATTGAACAGTTGGCAACTTCCATTCCAGTTAACTCACATATCATACTTTGATATTCAAATAGGGATTGAAGCATTCCTTGAGATGCTTCAGGTTGATAAGGCGTGTAAGACGTTAAGAGTTCGCTTCGTTGAACAATTTCCTTAACGACGGCTGGAACATAATGAGGCCAGCATCCTGCTCCAAGAAAAACAGATAATTCATTGCATGTTTTGTTTTTTGACAAAATTTTTTCAACATTCTTTTTAACTTCAAATTCCGGCATTCCCTCTGGAAGGTTCAGTTTTCTCTTAAGCTTATATTTTTCAGGAATATCTGCATATAATTCCTCAATGTCTTCTATTCCTATTTCTTTCATCATTTCCTCTTTAACTTCGGGTTGGGAGTTAGGGATGTATGGATGGTTATGTTTACCCAAGTTTTCACCAAAACCTCTTTTATATATGATGTTTCCTTAAACTTTTCACTGGAAACTTAAAATTGTATTCCTTTAGTTGCAGTCATTTTCTTTGGATGTTTAACATCAATAATCTCATTTACGAAGTCAGCTCTGTCTATAAGTTCTTTAGGTGCATATCTTCCAGTTAATACAACATCTGTTCTTTTCGGCAGGTCTTTAAGTATGTTAAGAACTTCTTTAACGTCTAAAAGTCTCCAATGTAAGGCAAGGTTTATTTCATCTAAAACAAGTAAATGCGGCTTCTTTTCCCTTAACACTTTCTCAGCGAATTTTAAGGCTTTTCTAGCT
>PIYF01000063.1:3254-7809 GCA_003601875.1 Candidatus Bathyarchaeota archaeon
CTCTGTCTTCATCTTTTAAATTTTCAAGCTTAACTTTCTCCCCGCCGATCAATGCCACCCTCTTTTTCACTCCTATCCATCCTGGTCTTCCAAACTGGTAAATTTCATAGTATGGTTCAAGCATTTTCCTCACTTTGTATTCGCCGATGTTTTTCCACCATTTCAAAAATTGAATTATTACAACTTTGTGTTTATGTCCAACTGAACGGAGAGCCAGTCCCAAAGCGTTTGTTGTTTTTCCAGCGCCGTTTCCAGTGTAAAGGTAAACATAACCCATCTTCCCATCTGAAACAACTTTATTTATTATAAGTTTTAAATATGTTGCCGACAAATCATACTTTGAGAAAAATGAAGTATAACTATGAAGAACTGTTGAAGCGTGCATACTCTCAGATTCCTGAAACAGCTTTAAAAAGGGAACGTTTGGAACTTCCCAGACTTGAATATTCAGTTGTTGGCATGAGGACGATAATTCATAATTTTAAGGAAATTGCAGACGTTTTAAATCGTGACCCCCAGCATATTCTAAAGTTTCTTACAAGGGAGATGGCTACAGCTGCAACTCTTCAAGGTTCAAGAGTTATATTTCAGGGAAAATTTCCGCCAGAAACATTTCAGAGGCTTCTTAGGAGATATATGGAAAAGTTTGTCATCTGTCCCATCTGTAAACGTCCAGACACAAAAATCGTGAAGGAGAAACGTTTATCCTTCCTAGTTTGTCAAGCATGCGGAGCAAAATCTCCAGTGCAACAACTGTGAGAGTTTGAAGTTTGGAAGCGTATGTGAATCTGAGAAAAATCGGTGGAAACGTTCTATTAGCCATCTGCGACGCTGAAATCCTTGGAAAAACTTTGAAAGAAGGAAAAATAGTTTTTCACGTTAAAGAAGAATTTTATAAAGGTGTTAAAGTAACTGTTGAAGAAGCTGTAGATATGATAGAAGAATCAACAATAGTAAATATGGTAGGGAAAAATGTGGTTAAAAAGGCAATAGAAAAAGGGTATGTTCATCCAGAAGCAGTCTTAAACATAGAAGGTATACCTCACGCTCAAATTGTAAAACTGTGAAAATGTTTTGTTATTTAAAGGTTGTTTACACTATAACTTTATTAGGCATTAATGCTTCTTAAAAGCTGTTGAGGTGTATAGTTGGGTAAAAAGAAGGTTATAAGCGAAGAGGAGTTAAGTGAACTCGTACTCCCAGCTGAAACTGACGTTTTAGGTATAGCTGTTAAGCTTTTAGGTTTTGACCGTGTTCTTGTTAAATGTCAGGATGGACATGAACGTTTATGTCGTATTCGAGGTAAAATGAAGAGAAGGGTTTGGATACGTGAAGGAGATGTAGTTTTAGTTTCCCCTTGGGATTTTCAATCTGACAGGCGGGGAGACATAATTTGGCGTTATACCCGTTCGCAGGCTGAATGGCTTAGAAAGAAAGGTTACCTAACAATTTGATGCAGGGAATTTCAGTGTCTTTTCGTGAAAAAATTGAAAAAAGACTTCACAGAAAAGAGAAAACCTATGAAACTGAACAGTTGATGAAAGAGAAACGCAGCGAAGAATATGAAGTTTTAGAAGAAGTATTTGACCGTTCAACCCTAATGGTGATTTACGATTTCCTTAACAAGGGGGTAATAGATGAAATATACGGAGTTGTGAAAGCTGGAAAAGAATCAAGAATTTATTGGGGTAAAAGTAAGGAAGGCAAAGACTTAGCGATAAAAATTTACCTAACAGTTTCAGCTGAATTTCGAAAGGGGATGTTAAAATACATTGAGGGAGACCCAAGGTTTAAAGGAGTTAAAAGGGACACTAGATCCCTAATTTTCACATGGGCTCAAAAAGAATTTAAAAACTTGGAACAAGCAACAGCCGCTGGAGTTAGAGTTCCTAAACCAATAGCTGTTAGAAACAACGTTTTAATTATGGAGTTTATCGGCAAAAATGGTGTATGCGCCCCCTCAATGAAGGAAAGCCCTCCAGAAGAACCTGAAAAAACCTATAGAACCCTCTTAAATTACCTGAAAAAACTATATTGCAAAGCTGAACTTGTTCACGGCGACCTAAGTGAATACAACGTTATGATATGGAAAAACAAACCTGTAATATTCGACGTGTCGCAAGCTGTTCCATTATCCCATCCCTTAGCTGAAACTCTCCTATATAGAGACTTAAAAAATTTGAATAGATTTTTTAAAAGGTTAGATGTTGAAGTTTTACCAGTTGAAGAATGTTATAGGCGGGTTACGGACTGTGGTAAGAGCTAACACTTTCTTAAAAATACCGAAGGAAAGGATAGGGGTCTTAATAGGTCCTGAAGGTAAAACAAAAAAGGATATAGAAAAAAAGTTGTCGGTTAAACTTGAAATAGACAGTGGAACAGGCGGCGTAACCATAACGTTAAATGAAAACGCTGAAGATCCTTCCCTGCTTTTTAAAGCAAAAGATGTTGTAACCGCCATTGGAAGGGGTTTTTCTCCAGAACACGCCTTTCGTTTAATCAGAGATGAAGATGCTGTTTTGGATATTATTGATTTGAGAAGAATTTTCGGAAAGTCAGAATCTGACATTAGACGTGTAAAGGGAAGAATAATAGGTATGGAAGGCAAGACAAGACGGATAATTGAAGAATTAACAGAGACAAACATTTCAGTTTACGGACATACGGTTGGCATAATAGGTGATATTGAACAAGTTCAAATTGCAAGGGAAGCCATCCAAATGCTGATAAAGGGAAGTCAACACAGCACCGTTTACAGATTCCTCCACAGAAAACGCAGGGAACTCAAGAAAAGAATGTTGGAACTTTGGGAGAAACCGCTGAACAAGTAAGTGAGCTCCCGCACTCAAGATCCCAATCATCATTTCAGCGGGGCCAGAATCGTCATCGCTCACAATTAAAGTAAAATTATATGATAAATAAAGCTTTATGCAAGCTATGAAAGTGTCAAGCTATGCTGAAATATATTCACGTTAAACCTTTAGCTGCAGAAAGTCTCGGTGTAAGATCGATGTGCACTTATGTTGAAACTCCAGATGTAAAAATTCTGCTTGACGCTGGAGTTTCCCTCTGTCCAAAACGTTTTGGTCTACCTCCCCATCCAGAAGAATTTAAAGCCATTGATAAATGCCGTAAAAAAATTTCTGAAGCCGCTGAAAAAGCAGATATCATAACTTTAAGTCATTACCATTTTGACCATCATACGCCATCTTATGAGGATTGGCTTTGCAACTGGACTATGCATGTGGAGACAGCTAAACAAATTTATGAAGACAAAATTGTTTTGGTAAAAAATCCGAAGGAAAAAATAAATTATAGTCAAAGGCGTAGAGGATGGGTTTTCCAGAAAACCTCTGGAAAATTTGCAAAAAAACTTTTAGTTGCAGACAATAACAGCTTTACTTTCGGAGAGACGAAAATTAAGTTTTCAGAACCCGTTTTCCATGGACCAGACGATTCAGCTTTAGGATGGGTTTTAATGACAACAATAGAATATGACGGGGAAAAGTTTATGTTCGCCCCAGACGTTCAAGGACCTATATCTAACCATACATTAGCGTTGATCCTTAAAGAGAAAGCAGATTTAACGATGATTGGTGGTCCACCCTTATACTTAACTGGTTTTCGAATTGATGAAGAACTCATAGAAAAGGGAATTGGAAACCTTGGGAAAATTGTGGAAAACTCACCATACGTAATTATTGAACATCACATTTTAAGAGATGAAAACTGGAAAACCAAAATTAGTAAAGTGTTTGAAAAGGCTGAAAAAACTGGACATAAAATTTTAACAGCTGCAGAATTTCTCGGGAGAAAAAATATGCTGTTAGAGGCTTCTAGAAAAAGGCTTTTCGCAGAAATTCCACCCTCAAGAGAGTTTGAAAAATGGATGCAGAAAAATGTGAAGGAAAGAAAAAGGGTTAAACCTCCAGTTTAATTTAACCGGAACATGGATTCTTTAAAGTTTAGGTTGCTGATTATTTTCTTTTGATCAGTTTTTATTCCCTCAATTATCCCTTCAATCATCTCCTTCTGCGTTGTTAATCTGCCAACGACGTGATGGAATCCTCCGGTGATCAAGGCAATCTGTTTTGTGACTAGGAAGCCGTATGTTTCACGGCCATATAAATGGGGATTTGTGTTTATGATTATTGTGTGGACACCTTCTCGTTTAACAAGTTTTGCAACTGCGAAGACATCCTTAACAGCTATATCTTCATATTCTCTAACTGCTATGCGGACATCATCAATTTGTCTTACCTCACCAGTTTCAAGGCTTTTTTTCAAGGGAACATTCGCGCTTCCATCCGTTATTAACACCATAATAGGTACTGTAGACTGGTCTCTACGTTTCGCTTCCTTTAGAACTTCCAAAGCTTTAAGCATACCTGCAGCGAGAGGTGTAAACCCGCTTACTCGCAGTTTTAAAATTTTGTTTGCTACAACTCTTAAGTTGTTTATTGGATGTTGAATAACAACAGCGCCTTTATCTTTTAAAGCAACTATGCCAACCTTATCCCTAAACCTGTATGCTTCACCATGCAACCTAAGCAAG
>PIYF01000064.1 GCA_003601875.1 Candidatus Bathyarchaeota archaeon
TTAAGGTTTCACCCAGCCCAGTCTTTGACGGAGTTACAGAACATACAAAGGAGGCGTTTGATGTTTACAATTATGAAGAACCAACTCTTTCAGATGTTGTTGAAATATTAAAGAAGGCAAAAGCTGAAGTTCTCCTTAATTATTTACCAGTTGGAAGCCAGAACGCAACAAAATTTTATGCTCAAGCCTGTATTGAGGCTGGTTGTGCTTTAGTTAATTGCATTCCCGAGTTCATCGCCTCCAACAGTGAATGGGCTGAAAAGTTTGAAAGGGCTGGTTTACCTGTTGCAGGGGACGATGTGAAAAGCCAGCTTGGAGCAACAATACTACACAGAAACTTGGTTAGATTATGTGTTGATAGGGGAGTTCTAGTTGAAGAAACTTATCAGTTAAACCTGGGGGGAAACACTGATTTCTTAAACATGACAGTTGAGGATAGACTTAAAACGAAAAGGATAAGTAAAACAGAAGCTGTTACAAGCCTTGTTCCATACAATTTACCAACAAGAATAGGACCATCAGATTATGTACCATTTTTACGCGACAAAAAAATCTGCTACATATTTTTGAAAGGAAGAAAGTTCGGTGATCAACCATTAACAATTAAGGTGAAGCTTGAAGTTGAGGATTCGCCGAATAGTGGAGGAGTAGTTATAGACGTTATAAGAGCAGCGAAAATAGCGCTTGACCGTGGAATAGCTGGTCCATTAATAAGCGTTTCAGCTTATGCTTTTAAACATCCACCCATCCACCAATTCAAGTGCCAGACCACGTAGCCAGACAATGGGTTGAAGACTTCATAGCAGGAAAGCGGAAACAATAAGGTAGAATTTCATCATTTAAAAACAGCTTTGGTAGCGGTTAATTTTTAAAGGTTGAACTTTAAGAATATCAACCACTGAGGTGAAAGGTATGGTTAAAGTAGATAGTTATGAAGTGCCAGAAGGTCTATACTACACAAAGGATTTTGAATGGTTAAAAATTGAGGGTGACAAGGTCCGTGTAGGCATCACAGATTATGCACAGAAACAACTTCGTGAAATAGTTTATGTAGAACTTCCAAGTCCAGGATCAACTGTCAAACAAAATGAACCTTATGGCACCGTTGAATCTGTGAAGTCGGTTTCAGATTTAGTTGCAGCTGTAAGTGGAACGGTTGAAGAAGTAAACGAAGAAGTACAGTCTACGCCTGAAATCTTAAATCAAGACCCTTACGGGAAAGGCTGGCTTTTAGTGATTAAACCATCAAACCTTGAGGAAGAACTAAAAAACATAATGAATTTCAATCAAGCTGTTGAATGGCATAAAAGCCTAGTAAAGAAAGGATAAAAATGCCTAAACGCATTATCATCATCGGAGCTCACGCTGCAGGAGTTGACGCTGCTTCCGCAGCGAGGAAAACTGATCGTGCAGCAGAGATAACGCTTATAACAAAACAGAAAAAAGCTGGTTATTCTCCCTGTGGATTGCCGTTCGTGCTTGGTGGACACATACCAAGCTTTGACAAACTTGTTGTCTTCCCCTCATCCTATTTTCAAATGATGAAACTTAATCTTATGTTAGAAACAAAAGCAACAAACATCGATGTGGAAAATAAAACAGTTGAAGTGCAAGATAAGGATGGAAAAAATCAAACTTTAGAGTATGACAGCTTAATCTTAGCCACAGGAGCGTCACCTTTCATACCGCCAATAAAGGGTAGAGAAAAACCTGGAATACATGTGCTTAGAACAATAGAAGACGGGGAGAAAATAGATCAAGCTATAAGGAACGGGGCAAAATCTGCCATAATTATGGGAGCTGGATTAATAGGAATTGAAACAGCCGTCGCCCTCCAAGAGAGAGGATTAAAAACAACAGTTGTTGAACTTTTACCTCAAATTTTACCAGCCATGCTTGACGCGGATATGGCTAAAGAAGTGCAAAAAATGCTTGAACAAAAAGGAATTAACATAATGGTTAACAAGGGAGTTGAAGAGTTTCTAGGTGAAGAAAAAGTCAATGGAATAATAGCTGGTGGGGAACAATTAAACGCAGATTTAATAATAGCAGCTTTTGGAGTGAGAGCCAACACGGAATTAGCTAAGAAAGCAGGAATTACAATAGGGGAGACAAGAGGAATAAAAACAAACTTGAGAATGGAGACAAACGTTAAAGATGTTTATGCTGCAGGAGACTGCGCTGAAAGCATAAACCTAATTACAAAAAGGCCAACCCTCTCCCAGCTTGGAACAACAGCTGTTAGACAAGCAAAGGTTGCTGGAACAAACGCTGCAGGAGGATACGCTGTTTTCCCGGGAGTTTTAGGCTCAGCTGTAACAAAACTTTTTGAAATGGAAGTAGGAGCCACAGGTTTAACAGAGTTTTTTGCAAGGAAAGCTGGACTTGAAGTTGTAACTGGAACCATAACCTCAAAGACAAGACCAGACTATTACCCGGGTGGAAAATCAATAAAGATAAAACTTGTTGTAGAAAGGGAATCTGAAAGGGTGATTGGAGCTCAAATAATTGGTGGGGAAGAGGTAACCCAACGTATTAACGCCATTTCAATTGGAATACAAAAACAAATAACTGTAAGGGAGCTTGCTAAAGCAGACACCGCGTATGCACCGCCGTTAAATGAAACGTGGGAACCAATGGTTCTCGCAGCACAAATTGCACTTCGAAAACTTTAATCATTCTTTTTTCTAACTTTCCAATAAAAATTTTTGTTTTCAATGAAAAAATTTAATACTTCCATAATTGAAGTTTAAACTATCTTTGGAGGATTTCAATTTGAATCAAAAAGTAAAGGTGCTTTTAAACGGATATGGAGTTATAGGGAAAAGAGTAGCTGACGCTGTTGCATTACAAGATGACATGGAACTTGTAGGAGTAGCTGACGTGGTTTCTGACTGGCGTGTAAGGATGGCTCAAAAGAAAGGGTACACTGTGTACTGCAGCATATCAGATCCTAAAAGAATTGAAGCAATGAAGGAAGCTGGAATAAACGTTGCTGGAACCTTAGAAGACCTTTTACGACAAGGCGCAGTGGACGTTGTTATTGATTGTGCACCCGCAGGTTTCGGAGCTAAAAACAAGGAGGCAATTTACGATAAGTACGGAGTGAAAGCAATATTCGAAGGTGGAGAAAAACATGAAACAGCAGGTTTAAGCTTTGTTGCTCAATGCAACTATGATGAAGCAGTTGAAAAGGCTGAAAATGGACATAAATACTGCAGAATTGTCTCATGCAACACGACAGCTGCATGCAGAATATTTCACGCTTTTTACAGCAACTTCAAAATAAAAAAGGCGAGAATGTTCCTTGTTAGACGTGCAACAGATCCTGTGAAAGGGGACACTGGTGGAATAATGAACACTGTTGTACCTTCTCATCTTCCAAGCCACCATGCACCAGACGTGAAAACTGTAATACATGATGCTGTTCCAGACCTATATAGTGCAGCGGTTAAAGGTTCCCATACAATGTATCACTTCCACTTCTATGACATAGTTTTAGATCAAACAGTTACACGTGAAGATGTAATGAACGCGATGAAAAATGAGCCGAGAATAACTTTTGTAAACTCAAAAGACGGGGTTACAGGCCTTGCAGCGATAATTGAAATAAGCCGTGATATAGGACTTCCAAGAGGAGACATATACACAATTCCAATATGGGAAGACTTTATCACTGTTATTGGAGGAAACGAGGTTCTTCTCGCAGCAGCTTGTCCAAACGAAAACGATGTTATACCAGAAAATGTAGACGCTATCAGAGCATTAACCCTAACAGAGAAGGATGGAAAAAGAAGCATACAGAAAACTAATGAAAAACTGAAGATTCCAGAAGTTCTCTACTAAACTCCACGCAACACGCCTTTTTTCTAAACTTGGAGGTTTTTAAATTGCCTAAATTTTTAACGTTAGACGATTTCAATTTTAAAGATAAAGTAGCTATAGTTAGAGTTGATTTCAACTCTCCAATTGACCCGAAAACCAAAAAAATATTGGATGATACAAGAATTAGAGCTCATGGACAAACAACGATTAAAGAACTTATGGAGAAAGGAGCAAAAGTTGTTATTTTAGCACATCAAGGAAGACCAGGGGAACCAGATTTTACACCATTAAAACAACATGCAGAAATATTAAGCAAAGTGCTCAAAAAACCAGTAAAATATGTTGATGACATATTCGGTGAAAAAGCTCAAAAAGCAATAAAAGAACTGAAAAGCGGAGAAGTTCTCGTTTTGGAAAACGTTAGAATGTATCCTAAAGAAAGGGATAAAGGAACACCAGAGGAACATGCAAAAACAGAGTTTATCCAGAAACTTGCACCCTTAGCAGATGTCTTTGTGAATGATGCATTTTCAGCAGCTCATAGAGCCCACGTTTCAATAGTAGGATTTACAGCCGTGTTACCGAGTGCTGCTGGAAGAATCATGGAAAGAGAACTTAAATCATTAAGCAAAGTTTTAGAAAATCCTGAAAAACCATGCATATTTATTTTGGGAGGAGCTAAAGCAGACGATTCCCTAGAAATATCTAAATACGTGTTAGATAATGCGATAGCAGATGATGTGCTCACAGGCGGAGTTGTCGGCCAAGTTTTCCTTGCAGCAAAAGACGTAGATCTCGGCGAGCCGAACATGAACTTTCTAAAAGAAAAGGAATTAACAAGCTTGATTCCGGGAATAAAAGAGCTTATCAAAAAATATTCTGATAAGGTAAAGACACCAAAAGATGTAGCTGTCGAAGTTAACGGTGAAAGAAAGGAAGTTTTAGTTGAAGAACTGCCAACAAGATACCCAATTTTTGACATTGGAACAAAAACCGTGGAAAAGTATAAAGGAATAGTTAAAGATGCAAAATCAATAGTTGTCAGCGGTCCCTTGGGAGTTTTTGAAAAGGCAGATTTTTCTTATGGAACAAGAGAGATTTTAGGGGCGATTGCAAATTCGAAGGCTTTTTCCCTTGCCGGTGGAGGACACACAGTAGCAGCCTTAAAAGAATTTGGTTTGAAAGATAAAATTTCCTATGTAAGCATAGCTGGTGGAGCCTTAACAGAATTTTTAATGGGTAAAAAACTTCCAGGTGTCGCAGCCTTAGAAAAAGCAGCTGCAAGAAGAAGTTAACTTTCCCTATTTTATATTATT
>PIYF01000065.1:0-1065 GCA_003601875.1 Candidatus Bathyarchaeota archaeon
CCTACTCCAACATTCTCCATTTTCCACCTCCTTTATGCATTAGAACTTATAGCAGAAAAACCAATAGGCCGGAGCAAGTTAGCTAAAGAATTGAAAGTTGGAGAAGGTGTTGTACGAACAATTATAAACCGGTTAAAGGACGCAAGTTTAATCAAGACTTCCAGAGCTGGATGTGTTCTTACAAGTAAAGGGTTAAAAATTTGGAGGGAATATAAATCAATTTTTAAAAAAATGGTTAAACTTGAAAAGAACGAATTAACCTTTGCTGAATGCAATTACGCAATACTCGTAAAGAATTGTGGACATAAAGTTAAGTCCGGAATGGAGCAACGGGACGCGGCAATAATAATGGGAGCAAAAAGTGCTACAACAATACTTTTTAAGACTGGATGTTTAAGACTTCCATCGGTAAATGAAGATTTAGCCAAGAATTTTCCAAATGCAACTAAACAGATAACAAAGCTTTTAAAACCTGAAGAAAACGATGTAATAATTATTGTTAGTGCAAACAGCTGGGAAAAAGCTGTTTACGGATCCTTAGCAGCCGCTTGGACCTTGATTGACAACTCTAATTAATAAGTATATTTTTCTCCCCCAGCTAAAACCCTTTCTAAAGCTGAATTAAAATTAACCATTCCTTCATTCGTTTTAGCTGAAACAGGAATCAAAAGAAACCTTAAGCCAAGTTGATATATCGCTTTCATCATGCCCCTACTTAATAGCCTCTTGGTACCTTCAAGTTTTTCCTCTATAGCTTTTTCAAGGGCTTTAGGCTTAGCAGACCAGTCAACTATTCTATTAACATCTTCCTTTAGAAGCAAGTCGCATTTTGATAAAACATGAATTTGCGGTAAGAAAAAACGGTTGTACACGGCGGCTGACAGAAAAATGTTTGAAACATAATTTAGAGGGTTAAGGGAAAAAACAGAGTCGAATAAATATACTATGGCTTTAGAATCTCCAACAAACTCTTCAGCTATAAATGGACCGCTAGCTCTGAAAGCAAACAATTCTATCTGCCCAGGTGTGTCAACCAGAACTATGTCAGATTTCAAATCTTCAACT
>PIYF01000065.1:1099-5405 GCA_003601875.1 Candidatus Bathyarchaeota archaeon
CGCAGCCATTATGAGCGCTCCATTTGGACCCAAATTATATTCTTCCATTAAGTTTGTGACATCGATGTATTCACGAACGTCCACATCTGGAGAGTAAGGGAGGGTTAGAGCTCCAGGATCTAAATTAACAACAGCAACGTCTTGTTTGGTCATTTTTAACCATTTGCTAAAGGCTGCTGTAAGAAGAGATTTTCCAGATCCAGCGGTTCCTATAAAGAAAACAGTGAACATTATTTCACTCTCTCTTAATTTAAAATTATCAAACTATTTTCTATAGTTAAAAGGCTTTCTAAACTGGAATTTCAGGTGGTGATGGTTCAAAACTCTGTTTATTGCTTTTTGATGTTAGGAATATGAATAAACCTAAGGAAAACAAAATGACAGTTATTATTATTAGTGAAATGAAAAAGAAAGAAAACACCGTTACCGTTTCAATCTTGCTGTCTGCTCCAGCATAATTATCGTTTCCAGACCAACTTGCTCTAAGATAATATACTCCCGCACTTTTAGGTTTCCAACTGTACCTGAAGACGCCGTTATTATCTGTTTTAACATTGTTTAAAACATTCCATTGAAAACCATTAACCTCAACGTAAATCGTAACTGTGGCATTCTGCAGCTCTGGTGAAAGTTTTCCAGATAGGGTAACTGTGCCTCCTTGGAGAACATATAATGGTGAAACATTAAACGTTATTGAAGAAGCTATTAAAGTTTTATAGCTTGCCGTAACTTGTCCAGGCGCCCACTTTTCACAATTTTCAAGTGTAATTATTTTAACTGGTGCATTTGTTAGGCTTGGTGGGCATTCACCAACTCTCCAACCGTTTCTCCAATTATCACCAGTGCATTCAGCGATGTAATATTTGATGCCAGCATAGGTTACATAATGAGGCTGCCCTCTAACTTCATGAGGTTCATGAGAGAGATGAACCCCTATGTTCATATGAGATTGAGTTTTATAATATAAGAGCACGACGTCTAATCCTCCAGCTTTCAGTATAGAAGCAGCTACATAGCTGAATAGGTCACAGTCCCCTCTATTTTCTACCAATGTTTCAATAGGATATTTAGGTTGAACTGTTTCATTGTATGGTATTTGATGAACAATCATTAATACTCCGTTTGCAAAATCTTCATCGTCGGCGTATATTTTCCATAAGTTGTCAGCTATTGATTTTAACGCGTAGGGAGTAACAAATTTGGCGAATTCCTCATCATAATTTAAGTTATGATCCTTTCCAAGATAGTATTCATAGAGGGATTCTGAAATTGCAATGTTTAAATTGTAATTTTTTAAGTTTTTGAGATTTATTAAATGATATGAATTGTTGTATGTTTCAGCCAGAGAATTTGGAATGAAAACTATGGATAATGCTAAAAATAGTATAATAATAGTAACTGTTTTAGATTTTTTTAAATTCAATTTTGCTCCTAAAATTCTCTCTAAACAGTAGCTTATGGGGGTTGTGAAATTCAAATTATGAATTAGAATATGGATGGTTGCTAGGGCACCCGGATTTTCAATCATCCATCAGCGTCTAGCCTGACCATCATCGCAACCAAAATTAAATTTGTTAAAGTTTATTTTTAGGTTTTTGGAATTTAATTTTTCCACCAGCTTTCTGGATGAGTTCTGAAAGTTCAATAATCACTTTTTCAAGGCGTTTTTTAGCTGTTTCAGAATCTTTAGCCGTTGTTGATAGGTGAATTTCAACGTGAGGTTTTCTTTCTTCACCTCTAGGATGAGATTTTATGTAAACGTAGGGATTGTTACTCATTGTTTGATTTATTAAGGGTGCAATGGAAGATTCCATAACACCGTCAACATATATGCTTGTTTCAAAAAATGTGACTCCACCAGATTGTTCCTTAAGTAATGGCACAACGGATTCTTCAAAAATTGCTTCCATTTCCTTTGGAACACCTGGCAATGCAATTAGAATCGTTCCTTGAATATTTAATTTTACTCCCGGAGCTGTTCCGACAGGGTTCGGTAATGGTTCAGCTTTTTCTGGAAGCTTAGCCATTTTAACCCTTGACGGTGTAAGTTCAACTTTTCCTATTCTTCCTTCTCTTACGTAGGCCTCATATTTTTCCTTAACCATTTTTAATGCTTCTTCATTCACTTTCAATTTCAAATTGAGAGCTTTTGCTATTCCTTCTAAGGTTTTATCATCGAATGTTGGACCCAAACCTCCGGTTGTTATTATAAAGTTTGGTTTTCTTCCTAAAACTTCCTTTATTATTGTGGATATTTCTTTAAGTTCATCCGCTACAACTGTTATTCGCTTGACAGTTGCTCCGAGGGTTGTGGCTCGTTTTGCAATCCATTGAGCATTTGTGTTTAAAGTTTTACCGATTAAAAGTTCATTTCCAATGCAGATTATTTCCATTGTTGCTTGTTTCATTTTTACACCTTTTAACGTTAACGTTAAAAATTTATTTATGATGTTTACTGTTTAAACATTATGTGCGTTTAGTTTTGGTTTATTTTTTCTTGCTAAGCCACCATTTAAGATATTCTTTTTTCCGTTTCTGTTTTTCATCTTCTTCTGATTCAAAGGATGGCCTAAGTTTTTCCCGCATTTCAATAAGTTCTTGTTGGGTCAAGGTTAATCCGCAGCTTTTACATACATAACGTTTTATTGATGGCATGTACACCATTTCGCCGCCGCATTCTGGACAGTAATATGGCACTTTTATCACTTCTCTAACTTATATGAATAGTTTCTTTAGGAAATAGGTTTCGCATTAAGTTATAAAGTTAGTTAAGCCTTTTTCTCTTGCCATCTGAACGGCTTTTTGCATTTCATCTTTAGTTAATCTTCTCTGCAGTTCCGAAATTTCATAAGCCCGCCATTCAGGTCTATACTGAAACATTATGTTAACTCTTACATCTAACCCTAAGTTGTCAGCTATCCAGTTTAATATGGGCTTTAAACAACATTCTAAATGGTTTGGTAAAACTAGAATGCGTATTATAAGCTCACCATACTTTTTTGCTTCTAAATGGTTTCTTGTGCAGACTTTCCAATAGTTTGGGGCGTCAGAAATTTTTTCTGCACATTCATCATTTCCATATTTAAAATCTAAAAGATATACGTCGACAAATCCTGCTAGAAGCTTTGCAGTTTCCTTGCTGTAATAACTGTTCGAATTCCAAACAATTGGTACGTTCACGTTCACATGTTTAAATGTTTCAAGCCACTGTTCAAGCCATGGTGTTGGTTCTCCTCCTACAAGGTTTACGTTTCTACATCCATTCTTCCGTAAACCTTCAATTTCCACCGCCAATTTTTGAGGAGAATAAGTTTCTCCTTTTTCAAACCATTGAGATATAGTCCAATTTTGACAATGTTTACACTTCATTGTGCATCCCAATGTGAAAACTGTTCCTGATGGTACAAGTTCCGGTTCCTCGCCTAAATGTTCAAATATTGTTGAAACCGCTATTTTAGAACCGCATTTGCAATAGCCTAATTCACCTTTAACTCGATTTACTCCGCATCTTCGAGTGCAGAAGTGGCAGTTTACGAGAATTCTTTTTGCAATTTTAATTTTTAAGTCTAAATAGGATTTCGACGGAGTAGGCATATCTTCAAAATTTAATTGTTTAGTGTCTATTTTCCTTTCAGTTTCATAGAATTTTTCAGTTAACTTCACATGTTCTCTCCATAAATCTTCTAAACAGTCTTCTTCATTAAAATCTGCGGGAATTTTTTTAGCTATTAAAAATTTTGCTGGTTTTGAATTTTCCATAACGCTGAAGTATCTTGCTAGGCTTTTTCTTGCCGCTTTATCTTCTAAGACTGCTACAGCGTCTGGACGTATAATTCTCCACATAACTCTTTCGAATATAATAGTGATTATTGTTTAAAATAAGGCGTATGGATAACCATATCCGCTTGGGTAAAGTTTGCCTTTTATTGGGATTTGCTGTCCACATGCTGGACACCGCATATCCTTTGTTAGGTTCCACTTAGTTATTTGGAAGCTGAAACGTTTAATGAGTAATTCATTACAGTTTGGACAGTAAGTGTTTTCATATGGATGTCCAGGCACGTTTCCAGCGTAAACATAGTTTAATCCAACGTCTTTCGCGATTTTGTAGGCTTCCTCTAAGGTTTTAATCGGCGTCGACGGTATTTCTGTCAGTTGATAATCTGGATGAAACCTTAAAAGATGGAAGGGTGTATCCTTGCCGAGATTATCCCTTATCCAAGTTGCAAGTTCTCTAATTCTTTCTAAAGAGTCGCCGATTTTTGGAACTATAAGGTTTGTTATTTCCAAGTGTATATTATTTTTC
>PIYF01000002.1 GCA_003601875.1 Candidatus Bathyarchaeota archaeon
GAAAGAAGGATTAAACAGAGAAAAATTCTCAAACTGTATGGCTCTGTATACGCCATTCTTCCATTTAAGAATGTTGAAAAGTATACTTGGGCATAGCAAGGCTAAAACAACTGTTAAAGTTGATAAAGAATAGTCAAAGAACCCCATAATTAGGCTTAAACGTTTCTAAAGTTTGTGAAACACTTTAAAGCGAAGCAATAGAGCAAATGAAGAAAGTTTATGGAAAAATAACTGTGATGAGTGGTGCGGCCGCCGGGATTTGAACCCGGGTCGCCAGCGTGGCGGGCTGATGTCCTAGTCCAGGCTAGACTACGGCCGCTATGTTTTCACTAATAGAGCTTATTTTATTAAATTTTAGGGTTTTTAAGCTGATTGTTGTTGAAGTTTTCTATTTTATCTAAGATTTTTTCTATTTTAATGTGGGCTTTCAGTTCTTTTCTCCATTCTTTTGGAAGTTTAAATTTGAATTTTCCAACTGTTCGTCTATCCATTATCACTATTATCCCTTTGTCTTCTGGGCTTCTTAATAGTCTGCCAGCAGATTGAGCTAAAGCGTTTAGACATGGAATGTCATTAGCGTACTCTAGGGCTTTGTTTCCAAATTTTTCTTTAAAATATTTTAGAAGAGCTTCTTGGATTTCAGTCTTTTTTGGATACGGCAAACCTACGATTATAACTGCTGACAGCATGGATTTTCCACCAATTGACATGTCGACGCCTTCGCTTATTTTTCCTCTGGCAACTCCAAAAATAACACATTTTTCGCTGGATTTTAAAAAGTTGAATACGTCTGTTATTTTTGTGTTTCTCTCTTCAATTAGTAATGGTGAATTAAATTTGGTATATGCAGCCACCTTCTGCATGATTTCATAGGATGGGAAGTAAACTGCCACTCTGCCATCAACTTGTTCAATTATTTTCTCTAAGTGACTGGCAATTAGTTTCCATTGGATTTCACTGCGTTTTTCAAATTTTGTTGTAACAGCCTTATCCACTAAAATCAGTCTGTTCTCCTTTGGGAAAGGATTTGGAAGTTCTATTGTTTCACATCTACTTCTTTCAATTCCAAGAACATCCATGTAATAGTTCATATGCCATAGGGTTCCAGACATAAGTATTGTTGAACGAAGTTTATTGATGACTTTTGCAGCTAAAGCTGGGTCAAGACACCTTATCCCCATTTTAACTCTCCGCCGCTTATTTTTGTCAAACTCAACCTTAATGTAACGAACATAGCTTGCACTGGTTGAAGTAATCCAGTTTAGAAGGAAGGAGGCACATCTTGAAAGGTAGGAAACAGGGTTTTTTCCAGCTTCAGCCCTCTTATATCTGACAATTTCTCCAAGCTCTGAAAGTTCAGAAACAATTTCAATAAGCCTTTCAACATTTGTTCCAATTCTTCTTAAAAGAGGGGACACAACTTCATTTCCATCAATAACATGTTCAGCATCACATCCAAAAATCTCGAAAGTTTGTTTTCCAAGCTTAATTAAAACGTTGAGGAGAGCTTCTAAAACGCCATAATCATCTAAACTAAATTGTTCAACCTCCCTTATGGCTCTTCTAATTGAAGTTGAGGAAAGCTCATCTGAGAGAATTCCAGCAGCATAATATGGTAAGCTATGTGCCTCGTCAAAAACGCAGTTAACATCCTTAAGCTTTATTCCAGCCCTTCCAAGAATTGATTTCCTCACAGGTTCCATTAAAATATAATTATAGTTTCCAATTATCACATCAGCATACCTTGCAAGAATTTTTGTCACTTCGTATGGACATAAACCTTCATCACGGCTTAACTTGTAAACTTCGTCTGGAAGTAAGGGTCCAATCTTTTTTATTTTTTTAATTAAGTTGTAGGCACGCCAACTTGGTTTCCATCCCCTGTAAGTTTCATCGTAATATTCACATGTTTCTCCAAAAGAGCCATCCTTCAAATCTTTACAGTACTGGAGAAAGTCTCTGTAGCTTACATCTTTAAATTTTGGGTTTTCCCTAAAATGGGGACACATTTCTTTTTTGCTTTTAAAAATTGATGCAACAAAATTGATGTCAGAATGTTCTTTAATTTTTTTAAGTTCTCTGCAATAAATCTCAAGCTGGTTTTTAGTTCTCGTTAAGGCTAAAAGTTTTCCAACAGAATCATCCAACTCTTTCGCTATAAAAAAGGCTGTTAAAACGGAGATTGATTTTCCTGTTCCACAGGGGGAGGAGAGTAAACCTATTTTTCCTTTAGTTATAATGTTAAATGCGAAGTCTATTGCTTGAAGTTGGTATGGACGGAACTCTCGATAAGGAAAAAACTTTCTAACGAGCTCAGATTTCTCCATAACTTTTTCAATTACCATAGGAACATTCATGTTTTCTCTTCTTAAAAAACTTCCACATTTCTTACAGAAATGATCTTCTTCATATTCTTTTATCGTGTATGATGCACCGCAACGTGGACAAATATACCTTAGCTCACGGGACACAAGCAGACCTAAATAAACAAAAGTTATATTTCAACATAAACTTTATTCAACGTTTTCAGTTAAACACTCGTCAAGATCCTCGATTCTTTTAAGAACAACGTCTGAATGAACAATTATCCATGGGCTTGGATTTTCAATTTCGCAGATGCAAATCGTCTTTTTCCCCTTTAATTTAGCATAGAAAAGTTCCATGCATGTTCCAGCTGAAAGTTTTGGGAGATAAGCCACTAAAATATCACATTTTTCAATGTCTTCTAAATCTCTTTTTATAAAATCAGCAGCTGGAACTTTACTCCACCATTCACGTTCATTTCCTCTATAAATTATTTTTTCACGTTTCCACGGATCCAAGGTTTCACAGTTGTGACGTAGGCAGATTTCCCTTATCATATCTCTGTAAAACTGGTTTGTCTCCATCCCTTGAATTGGACCTGAAATAAAAATTTTCTTCTTCATAAATTTCACTCTTCTATAGAAAAGTATTAAGAGGAATACGTTGTTTTGAATATTTCTCCATAAGTGAAGGAGTGCAATTTGGGATTAATTAATCCTTTAGAAGCCATTATAATTTCATTCTGCTTCCTAGGAATACTACTTTACAGAAGAGTTAATTTGGGAATAACCTTAAATGCGACAGCTTTACTGCTTGGTTTTTTAACTCTAAACTGGATTGAAATTCCAACGGTGATTGTTAACACAACAGTTAACGCTTACACAATAATTATTACATTGACGACTTTTCTTATAATGCTTTTAAGTCAACTTTACAAGGGAACAAAAGTTATAAACGTTTTAAGTGAAAGCCTCAGCAAACTTATTAAAAATTCAAAAATTGTTTCAAGTGTTCTTCCAGCCATCATAGGATTTTTACCAGTTGCTGGCGGAGCATTAATGTCCGCACCTCTTGTTGATGTTGAAGCTGGAAAACTTAACTTAAAACCTGAAAGAAAAGCCTACATAAACCTCTGGTTTAGACATACTATTTTTCCAGTTTACCCTGTAAGTCAACTTCTAATATTAACTGTGGCACTTACTGGAATAACAATGCAAGCTTTAATATTGAGGCAGATACCCGTTGTATTAGTCATGATAACTGTAGGATACATAATTGGTTTTTGGAAGGTTAGCCCTCAAAAAAAGAAAGTGAAAAAAGAAAGTGAAAAAACAAATTTTGGAATAAAAAGTTTCATTTGGTCTTTTTCACCTATTCTAGCAACAATAATTGTAGTTGTCTGCTTAGATTTAGCTGGTTTGATTTCAATTAAAGGCCTCGATGTTTTATCAGCTTCCTTAATAGGACTAATTGTTTTAGTATTAATCAGTAAACTTACAATGCAGACTTTTCTAAAACCTCTTAAAAACTATGAGATTTATGGAGTTACATTCGCTGTTTACGGCGCCTTTTTACTAAAAAATGTAGTGGATGCTTCAAATCTTTCTCAAACTTTCCAAGCTTTAGTAGCAAATGGAAGTATAAACACTACAATGCTCTTAACGTTGATACCAGCTGCTCTCGGATTTATAATGGGTTCACCTTCCGGCTCAATAGCCATAAGTGTGCCAATTTTAAGCGGAATTCTAGATTTTTCACCGAAAACAGCCGCGTTATTATATATGAGTGCTTATCTTGGATACCTCATTGCGCCAACTCATTTATGTTTCACGTTTACAGCTGAATACTTTAAATGTTCAATGGGGAAAATGTACAAGTATGTAATCCCATCATTCATCATATCATTTACAACAGCTTTACTAATTTACTTTCTATTTTAAGTAAATTTAAACTAAATTTATTAGTTCAAAAGAAAAAGGGGGAATTATGTTTTCTTTTTAGTTTTCTAAAATCCTCTGAATAATCGGTAGCTGACAAAAAGCATTGTTTCAGAGTAAACGCTTCCTGTTTCAAGGTTGTAATAAACAATGAAACCCATTCCCTTTGCTTGTGACGAGGTTGTGATTGTTAAGGTCTGTGTTCCATAAGGTTCTAATGTGAAGCTTTCAGGTTCAAGAGTGACGCCTTCAAATGCTTTAAACCTGTATCCTCCAAGTTTCATTGTATAGTCTGCACTTCCAACGTTATGTATTGTTATAACAGCCATCCAGTAACCGATTGCCGGATTATTAATAGTTAATGTTTCACCTTTAGTTGTTACTTGTCCTTGGTTTGCTCCAGCTGGGTCGTAAAGTGTCAGGTGAAGTTCAGCTTTTCCCACCCAGTTAAGTGAAACAGTTAATGTTAACATGTCTGGTGTGACAGGGATAAGCCACGCATCATAACCAACATATGGATACTCACCAGTTGTGTATGAATAGACTGTTCCAGAAACTTCTTCCTCAAACTTTTCAGTTTCAAAGCTTAAAATCATGGTTTCAACATTAACGTTTCCTGGAATGTTGTTTGAAACGGTGAACGCTTTGCTTGTTCCAGACTTTATGTATAGCCAATTAGGCGTGCTTATCGGTTTACCATTCTTTAAAGTTACAGTTAAGGTTTCAGTGAAAATGTTTCCGAAGTATATGGCGTGAATTCCTATATACCAATAGCCTGGATGCGTGCAGAAAGTAGACAACATTTCCATTGTTGTTCCCGTTGTTGTGTACCAGTATCTTCCATAACCATAAGGAACATCTGGCGCTTGAGATAACGCTTTAACATTACCATTTGGATCAATTAAGTATACATCAAAGTCTGCATCTGGATAAGCCCATTTAACAGTTAGCATTATATGACCAATTGTATAGACTTGTACTGGTATATAGAACCAGTCTCCTGAACTATAACTTCTCGGTTCATTAACAACATTTGCTTCAAGAACGAATGTTTGTCCAAGTTTTGCTGGAACTGTTACTACAATCGGTACATTAATTCTTTCACCTGCACATGTTATTTTTAAGAAACCGCTGTAGCTGCCTGGAGCAGCATTCTCTGGAACTGAAATTGTGGTGAACAAACGGTTTCCATAGAAGTTTGTTGAAACCCAATTCCAATTTACGAATTTATATAATGTTATTTTCACATCTACAGGTTCAACTGTTAAGCCTTCATATGGGTTCCATATCCAAAGCATATAGTTTCCAGGTGTAACTCTAGCGTTAAACCATTGAACGTTTGTGTGAGCATATGCATAGTTTATCATTATCATACTGCCACTTTCATTTCTGTAGAGTGCAGTGTCAAAATGTATATCCGTCCATTGGCTTCCATCATATTCTTGAACTGGACAGCCATATGTATATTCAACTGGAAACTTAACCTTAACATCTGCAAATTCTATACCTTCTGGAATTGAGAAGTTTATAAGGGCGCCTGGATATGCAACTGTTAAGCCTTCGAATGTTACAGAATTAACTTTTTCAAGTTTAACGGCGCTTACGTCGTCAATGTTATCAGTAAACTCTGATTTTACAAAGTATCTTGAACCGGGTGGAAGGATTCCCGTGTTTATTGCTCCAGTATCAGAGTATGGACGTTCATTTAACGCAGCTAAGACAGCGGAGTAAGCATCCACACGTCCTGGTCCTTGACGATTAGCATCATAACCTAAATCTTTAGCCGTGTTCATAATAATGTCTTTAACTTTACTTGGTGTTGGAGAAACTCCATGAGATTGTCTGTAGGCTTGAACTAATAGTGCTCCAACGCCGGCTGCAAGTGGAGTTGCCATGCTTGTACCGCCAAACTGAAGCCAGATGTAGTAAGGATATGTGTCAAGTGTGAAACCCCACGCTCCAACCGCACATATATCTGGATCAACTCGGCCGTCTGCCGTCGGACCGCCACTGCTCCAAAAGATTAACTGATCATTTTCATAGCCGTCTGCGTATGTGAACGGCCAGTAACCTAGCCACCAGTAAACAAAGGAGTTTTCAGTGGATGCACCAACTGTTATGACGTCTTTACCGCAACCAGCTGAGGAAACTGTACCCGCACCTTGATCGTTGCCAGCTGCAACGAAGCATATAACACCTTGTCTTGTGGCAGCATCTAAGGCTAAACATGTTGGATCATTTCCATCGTTTGGAATTTCTAATCCTCCAAGGCTCATGCTAATTATGTCTGCTCCACTATCAACAGCCCATTGAATTCCTTGAATAATCCAAGAATCCCATCCCCAACCAGCATCCGTTAATACTTTTCCTCCGATTATTTTTGCACCTGGAGCAACACCCTTAACTTTAAAGTATATGTCTGGAACACCGAAATCCCAGTCAACGATTCCTTGCGCAGCTATGCAGCCTGCACATGCAGTTCCATGTCCATATCCATCATGTGGGAACACGTCTTCTTCGCTTGTGAAGACCTTATAGTCTGTTACTACACCAGCTAGGTCTGGATGTTCATAAAAGATTCCTGTGTCCAAAACAGCTACTGTAACGCCGGATCCGTTTATTCCCAAATTCCAAGCTTTATCTGCTCCAATCCAGAAGGGGAACTGTGAATACCAATATGGATATGTGTTAATGAAGTTTTGTATAGCTGCTCCACTATCATCTGACTTTGGCACTGGAATAAGATACTTCTTTCCGTCTAAAAGTATCCTATCTACGGAGGCAAGCGACGTTAAAACTGAAATCTTATCTGCTGGAAGCGAAGCAGCAACAGCATTTATAAGGTGGAATTGCGCGTTAACCTTTCCACCTAATGCATTAACAAAGTTTGATACTGCAGTTTCATCCGCACCATCTTTTAACACAATCACAACCCTGTATTCACCGCTTGGATTTTGATTAAGTTTAGCTCTAAGATCAGGTTCTAACTTGCTAAGGTTAATCTTTATAGCGTTTCCAGCAGCACCAGCCATAGGCATGAAAGCTATAGAACTCAGCAGAAGCAATGCTATAACCATTATTGAAACAAATTTCTTCTTCAAAGAACCTTTCCTCCTTTCTCCAATTTTATTATATGGTTCTAGGATTTTAATTTTATGAAACAAATTTCTAATAAGCAAAAATATTAGAGCCATTAGATGCCGAGGGCCGGGTTTGAACCGGCGACAACCCGGTCTTCAGCCGGGCGCTCTCCCAGGCTGAGCTACCTCGGCTTTTTAAGAATCAAAATGTTAGCTTATATTTTTAAGTTTTCTGAATTTAACGGTTTAATAATTGTAGATTTTCTTAAGAGTCTCTCTCATTTTTATTGCATCCATATCTAAGATTGGGCTTTCACTTATTATCACTGGTTTCAGTTTGAATTCTGCTATTGTTTCGGCTAGCATTGCGAAGTCTGGTCCATATTCTTCCTCTTCTAAAGTGTGGTGGCATTTTTCTCCTTTTTCTGTGAATTCAACCTTCGTGAAGTGACAGTGTAAGTTTTTAACGGCTTCTTTTCCTAAACGTTTTTCAATTTCCTCTAATACTTTTCTAAAATCTTCAATCTTTTTGAATCTTCCCATGTCTCTTGCATGTAGGTGAGCCCAATCTATTACTGGTTTTGTTTGTTCAAGATTTTCACATAAACCTAAAATTTCCTCTAAACTTCCAAACTGGGAGAGTTTACCCATTGTTTCAGGTCCAAGCATTACTTTGTTGATTCCAAGCGTCCTTAATTCTTCAATAACATCTTTCATGGCTTTTAAACAGTTTTTGAAAACTTCTCTTGGAGTTTTCTTTCCATAAAAGGCTGGATGAAAAACAACTATGTGGGCGCCCATCCAGTCAGCTGCCTTTACACATGCAATTAAACGTTTTTTACTCGCTTCAACAACCTCTTCTGCACCGCCAAAATTTATAAAGTAGGAACCGTGAAGGCTTAGCCAAACATCGTTTTTCTTTGCTTCCGCTTCAAGTTGTTTAGCGACTTCCATCTTGATTTTTGGTTCTCCACCCCACCGTACAGCTTGATATTCAAACGCATCTAACCCTTCTTCATGAAGAAGCCTCGGAACATCTGTTAAAGAAGCCTTCAATTTTTTAAAGGATGGTGGAACTCCAGCAGGTCCAAACCTTGGACGATCAGCCATCTGAAATCCTCTATCGTTTTCTATACCTATAACGCCGATAACTTTTCCGTCTATAGGCAACATAAATTAAAACGGTGAAGGCTGAAATCCAAGCTGCAGCATTTTGAAAGAATATATATTTTCCAATGTTATCTAAAGTGGCGAGAAACCTTACAGGGCTGGAGAAACTTAAAACGAACCCTCTAAAAGCAGGCGCGGCGTTTATTAACGCATTGTTTACCGGTGAAAAAACTTGACTTATAGGTTTTAAAGCATTTGTAATTCCCTTAATAAGGCCTAGTAGTGAGGAGTTTGTTTGATAAGCATGCGAGATGTTCCAGTAAATGAGTTGAGGATAGCATAAAAGAGAAAAAATAAGGGTGAACGTTATGAATGTTGAAATAATTATTAAGGCGCTTTTCAAAGTTCTGAGGCGTATTTCACTCCAAAAACGATTTTCAACTCCTTTAAGTCTGGCTTTCCCTTTTCCCTTTTCCCTATGAAGTTTAACAGGTACGTGTTCAGTGAGGTAAGCCCAACTTGATGCAAGCGTGATAGTTACCCCTACTGGAATAAGGAAAAAAAGTGTAACTGTTAAAGTCCAAACTTGTCCTTGAATTCCCAAGTTAATAGCGTAAAGTACAACGGCAAATTCAATTAACCCGATAACCAGTAAAAACAATAATAGGGCGGTTAAGCCCTTCAAAGTCGACCAACGGAAAATAGGTCGTCTAGGAGACTTATTGGTTGAAGCCATGATGCAACACCAACTTTGAATATTCGCTTTTCCCATTAAAAAATGTGCTGTTAAAAGTTATATTTATAATAGTATATGATATCTTGTTGTTTATTTAAACGCTGGCTTGGTTGAGTATGCCTGAAACTGCTGAAAAGAAGAGGATGGAACTTTATAAAAAAAGAGATGTACAAATTTTTTTAAGTAAATTTTTAAGCGGGGAAATAAAAAAGCTTGAACCAGTATATGACTTAAAACATGGCTACCATTACCCTTTAATTGAGGAAATAATTGGCAAGACTTCCAATGTAAAGGCTTTCCTACAAGAACTTTATGATGCTGGAATTTTAGAGAGAAAATTGTATGACAAGCTCACTCTATGTCCCAAGTGTAATTCATCCAGTGTTTCAGTTCACTTCAGTTGTCCCTACTGTAAATCATTCAACATCAAAAGAAGCTCCCTAATTGAACACGTTAAATGCGGATATATGGATGTAGAAGAAAACTTTCGAAAAAACAACAAGCTCATTTGCCCAAAATGTCACGAAGAACTGAAAAAACTTGATGTAGATTACAGGAAAGCAGGTGTTTGGTGTACATGTAAAGACTGTGGAAAAAGCTTCGACATTCCAACAACAACGCTTTTTTGCAGAAACTGTCACACAAACTTCACATTTGAAGATGCTATTTTTGAAGATATTTACATTTACAGCTTAAAAGAGGAAGCTAAAAGGGAGGCTTCTTTAAGCTGGACTATGATTACACCAATAAGGGAACTCTTGATAAAGAATGGGTTTAAAGTTGAAAGCCCAGCCTTTCTTAAAGGAAAATCTGGTGCAAAACACATGTTTGATATTGCAGCTTATAAAGATAGAAAAGAAAACGTGATGGTTATAGATTTAACAATTTCAAAAGATGTTGTTTCAGAGCAGCCAGTGATTGCATTATTCGCAAAGATGTATGATGTTTCACCAAATAAAGCCTATTTGATTGCGATTCCAAAAATAAGTGAAGATGGAAAGAAGATGGGTATGCTTTACAAAATTGAAATCATTGAGGCACAAGATCAGAAAAGTGTTGTGGAAGCGTTACAACAAAAGCTGAAGTTAAACGGTTGAATTAGTCTTTTAAGTAAACCGCTATGTTTCCTCTATCAGTCACAATCTTAACTATGTAACCGTCTTTGGGTAAGGTTACATTTTGACAAGAAAAAGATTTAGTTTCACCTGAACCTACGAAAATGTTTACATCATATCTTTTATGAAGGGAGTTATCAATCACCCATAAAGAAACAATATGCACGGTTAATGGACATGAATTTTTTAGTTTTAAAGTTAACTTATTAGCGTTTCCACCGCTCTCACTATAGGTTTCTTCGGTTCCCCAACCTCCATGAGAAGGTTCTGGATGCACATATTTTCTGACAACCAAATTTCTAACTCTATGTTCATTTGTTAATCCACCAGTTCTTCCACCTATGCTGAAATAATTACCCGACTTATCAATGTTAACGGAGTCTGAAGCATTTAACTTTAACAAGCCGTCGTAAAAAATCTCTGCAGTTCTTCCGTAATGAATTATTTCCACTTTATGCCATTGAGAATTGTCTATTGATGATTCCTCAGCATAGGCGATTGGAGCGCCATTATCAACAGTTGACTTTGTAAAGGCTATTCTATCTTGATACTCATCAAAAGTGAAGTGATAGCCGCCATCAACCATATCTTCTCGAGTGGATGAAACTGATTTGTCATAGACACCTAACCAAACCGCATCAGCTCCTGATCCCCCACCTGTCCAAAATTCAAATTTTGCAACAAAACCGTCCCCTGGATTTTTTAAATAATATAGGTGGCCAAGTTTATTTTTAGCTGGTTGTGTAAGTCTAACCCATTTGTTCGCTGAATCGTAATGAGCTGAACCGTCTAAAATTCCATCTGGAGGTGTTTTCATATCATCGTAAATGAACATTGTTTGTTTTGGGTTGCTAAGGGTGGTAGCGGTGGAGTTTCCATAATAAATGTATATTGTGGCTGAATTTGGATTTGCAGGTATTTTCGGAACTTTAATCCAGAAAGTAGCGTTTATCCCGTCATATTCTGATTCTCTCCAGTATGAGATGGGTTGTTCCATACCGCTTGAGCTGTTATACCATGTGAACCTTACATCATCAAAATCTGATTGACTGATGTGAGTTGTGTAATATGTATTTCCATTACTTGAGCCTGTTCCATTTATAATGGTTATTTTCACTTGATAATCAGTAACGCTTCCAGCTGTGCTGCCAGTAATGTTATGTTGAACTCTATAGTTGAAGTTTTGATAATACCATGCGAAACTGTCTGATTCAACACTAATGATTTCAATTTTTTCCTGCATTCTTTCCCAGTCAAACTGGTTCATTTGGTAACTCCATAAAACAACGTTTGAAACTATAACAACTATGAGAATTAAACTTAACATGACAACTATAACTGTGCTTATTCCACGTTCATCAGATTTAAGATGCTTTATAATAGCCTTCAACATGATTCCCCCTACTGGTAATTATGTCTAGATAATACACTCTGTTTGGAAGCCAAGAATATGTAATGTTAAGCCAACCATGTTCACCGAGTTCTAAATGAAATTTTGTAGGAAGATACTGTCTTGTATGATTAATGTAGACTGCTGAAATGGTAACCGAGACTTTTCCAATATTTCTTAAATAAACACTGACGGTTTCATCGTGAAACCATACATCCTCTATTATTACTCTTTCACCCATGGTTTGCCTTAAATTATTTGTAATAACATAGGTGGCTGTTGTAGCGAGAGACATGGCAGCCACAGCTATGACTGTAAGTAGAAGATTGCTTAAGACAGGGGTTATAGCCCTCCTGTTCAAAAGGAACTTTTTAAAAACGTTCTTCACACGTTTCACCTCACAAGAAAAGTTTTAAGGCTATATACCCGCAGATCATCATAACTAAACAATGTTTCAATCCGGCAACTATTGTTCCTTCACCCATTTTTCCAGCAACAAGTCCGCCAAAGAATGCTTGAATAATTGTCATATGGAAGAAAAGTCTTCGCATATTCATCGAAGTTATTGCAGCTGTTCCAAGTATGGGTGAGCCTTCCACAGTGACGAAGAAAGAGTTAAACAGCAAAATTATGGTGAATAGGAAAACAAAGAATGCTACATAAATTATTGCAATGTAGGGTTTTGTCTGATTTCTCCTTTCCTTATCAAGCAATAAAGTTGTCTGAACAAACTTTCCAAGGGGATCAAAAACCTTTTCAACATGTCCTCCTGAACGGCTTGCTTCAATTATTAAAGGCACTGTTCTCTGAACCAAAACCGTATTGACACGTTTACCGAAAGCTAATAGAGCTTCTTCAAAAGTTCTACCCCATGAAATTTGAGCCGTAAGTTTCCTCAATTCAGTTGTGAGAGGACCATAATTTCTTTTTGAAGCCTCTTCAATTGCTTGTGGAAGAGTCATCCCTGTCTCTTGAGCTTGAACTATACTTCTAAAAAGTTCAGGTAAATGTTCATTCACTCCTCTTCTCCATTTATAATCAATGTATTCAAGAATTGCAGGAGGCAGAACAGCAGCCAAAAGAGCGGCGAATATAAAATCGTCAAAGTTTGAGGTGAAACGATATTTTAAATATCCAGTAATGATTAAGATTATAGCTGAAAAAGCTGATGCAAACCATCCGAATTGTTTTACACGGTGTCCAACTTTAAGCATTTAATTCACCATTTAGGAGATATAGCATCTAGGATTATGAGGAAAATTATTGAAGCTAGAGGGATTAGAAGATAAGTTATTAGGTTTAACATTAAATCAGGAGTCAGAACGCCGAGGCTTCCTCCAAGCACAGCGGTAACTGCGAGCATTATAACGAAAAGTAATGGCCCCGTTACAAGTATTGCCACATAAAATTCCGATAGTATTGATAATGTGTCTGAAAACTTGCGGAGACTTATCCTTTTAAGCTTCATATAATGATTAGACTTATTTCGAAGAAAACTAGCTAAGTTTCCACCAGAATGTATTGTTGAAATTAATCCTTCCAACAGTTCTCTAAATTTTTTTGATGGAGAAAACTTTGAAGCTTTCTCTAAAGCTGAGATTATATCTAAACCGAAAAGGTTTACATCTCTTACAATGTCTTTGGCTTCCGAAGAAACCGCTAAAGGTACATTAAGCTTTGAAAGGGATTGGAAAATTTTTTCTGGGGGAACGCCAGCACTTGCAAGAATAGCCATATAACCAGTTGTGAATGGAAGTTCATCTTCCAACTCTCTTTTAAGTTTGTCAGCTCGGTAGATTGGGTAGAAATAGAATCCACCTATTGAAGATGCTACAGCGAAAAGGGCGCCTCCAACACCGAAAAGAAAAGCGTTTAATGGGGGAACTTTGAAAAACAGAGTGAGTGCGCATGGAATGAAGGCGACAGTTACAGATGAAGCTAAAATTGTAACGAATAAGGTTAAGCTAACATAAGCTTTGAAGCCTACTTTAACCCCAGATTTTTGAAGACTAACGTCTAAATCTTTAAAGAGAGGTAAAAAACTGTTGATTTTATCTCCTAGAAGTTTGTAAGCTAAAAATTGGGTTCTTCGAGCTATAGAAACAGGTTTTTCCTGTGTGTTTTTCACTTTAAGCTTTTTAATCCATGTTCTAATTCTTCTAAAAGTTTTGTTTTTCATTTAAGCCCCACTCTAGCCTTTTGGAAAACTCTCCTAGGATTTGCATAATATTCCCTTATCACTTTTGCAACTTCGGTGTAACGGTGAATCCCCTTTTTAACCATCCATTCAAGAACTGTTTTCCTTCGTTTCAACTCAAAATTTAAGCCTTCACTGGTTATCCCCAATTTCTTCCTTTGTCTTTCCAACAGTTCACTTTTACCTGAAAAAATGAACTTATCTTCCCTTGCATCCCATCGGAAAACTTCATTCATTTTTATTGTTCCATTTTTTCTGTCAAAGTCTAAAATTTCCGTTGTTGTAGCCGCCCTTCGTGCAGGTCTCTCAGCTATTTCAGTTCTGGTCATAACTAGAACCACATCCATCATAGCGATGAGAGGTTTCGGAATGTTCATTGGTTCAGATTCTAAACGGTTTATCACAGCCTTAACGGATTCCGCATGGATTGTGCTCATTCCTAAATGTCCAGTCGCCATTGCTTGAAACAAGGTGTATGCTTCTTCTCCACGAACTTCCCCTACAATGATGTAGTCTGGTCTCTGTCTGACAGCGGCTTTTAGAAGATCGAAAAGTGTTATTGCCCCTCTTTTCGTATCTTGACCGAAACTAAGCCTGACAACAGATGGCACCCAATTTTCATGAGGGAGATTAAGCTCTTGTGTGTCTTCAACGCTGACTATTTTCATTTCAGGCTTTATGAACATTGATAGACAATTCAACATTGTGGTTTTTCCTGCAGCAACTCCTCCAGCCACTATGACGGATGCCCTGTTTTCTATTATATACCAAAGATATGCAGCCATTTGAGAAGATAACGTATTGAAAGCAATTAAATCTGAAATTGTTAATGGGTCAACTCTGAAACGTCTAATTGTAAAGGTGGAGCCTCTACGGGTTATTTCGCTTCCATAAGTTAACTGCACTCTGCTTCCATCAGGTAAAGATGCGTCAAGAATCGGCGACGCTATGGAAATGTTTTTCCCAGCTAGATAAGCTAAACGAATTATGAAAGAGTTAAGTTCTTTTTCATCATTGAACACTATGTTTGTCGGTATGGACTCGTAAATTCTATGCCAAACATAAATTGGAATGCCCACGCCGTCCGCAGAAATATCCTCTATATAATGATCTTTCATCAATGGATCTATTTTTCCATATCCTAAAAAGTCTCGCAAAATGTAATATGTAATTTTATCAATCGCTTCTGAAGGAATTTTTATATGATATCTTCGAATTATTTCTTCGGTTTTACTTTTAAGATAATTTTTTGCTTTCTCCTTAGTTTCTATATCCTTTAAACTGACATCAAGTTCTTCCATCAGCAAACTCTTTATTTCATTAAGTCTTTCCTTTTCATTTTCATTTAAAGTTGGTTCTATAACTTCATAGTGCACTTTTTCTGTTTCAGGATCCTTTACAATGGCAGCGTAAACGTATGGTTCTTGGATTGGATAAACTTCTCTGAAAGTTGCTGGTTTTTTAGTTTTAGTTTCTCCTCTTATTATTATGTTTGGTTTTTGTTTTTCCACTATTTTTGGAACCATATTTAATTCACTGCTGTTAAAATATTGTGTCGCAAGTCTTAATAAGCTATATGCATAATTAATATTAACCACACCTACAACAAACGTAAGACTAAAAAGAATACGATTTTAAGTTAAATTAGAAGGAAAAGTTTTGAAAGAAAAGAAACTTAAAAGAACGAAAAAGAAAAAATATGCAGCCAAATATTGCCCGATATGCGGTTCAACAA
>PIYF01000003.1 GCA_003601875.1 Candidatus Bathyarchaeota archaeon
ATGGTTTTTGATGCTAAAGTTGAACTTGACGCAGCCCGTTTAAAAACAGCTTTAGCTTCCTTCATTCTTCTGAAAAACTGGAATAGCCGTGTTAAATGTTTTGTTGTTTACGTGAATAGAGAACTTAATGATGTTCTTTTAAATTTAACAAAAAGCTGGATTGACGGATTTTTCAGCTTTAATGACGAAAGAGATGAAACTGAAATTTTTCTTAAAAAAGTTAGAGAATCGTTAGCTGCTTTAAAGAATGACGTCTCTCATTAAAACTTCCTTTAAGAGTTTATGCGTTTCTAGTAGATGCTTATACCATTCAACGGTTCTCGTTTTTATTGTATCTTCAACCTTTCCATTTTTTAATGCTTCATAAACCTCCATTATTCCATCTTTAGGTGTATACTTTGGTTTAAAATCCAACATGCTCTTAATTTTGTTAAAGCTCACGCGATATGAACGTTTATCAGGGCTTCCATACCATTCTATTTCAACTGGAATTTCCAAAGTGTCCTTTATCATTTTTGCAAGCTGAAAAATCTGTAGGTTCTGCTCATCTGACCCTACATTGAAGATTTGTCCGTTAACTTTCTCCTTGGGGCTTTCCATAACTGTTATGAAAGCTCTTGAGGTGTCTTTCACATGGACGAAAGGTCTCCATTGAGTTCCATCACGCATAACTGGGATTTTTCCATGTTTGAATGCTCCCAAAACCATCCCATTTATAGCTAGGTCAAATCTCATTCTAGGAGATAAACCATAAACTGTTGCTTGCCTTAAAACAGTAACCGTGAACTTTTCGTCAGCAAGAGGTAGAATGTCCCTTTCAGCAAGCATATTACATTTTGCATAGGTTGTTAAAGGGTTAAGAGGTGATCTCTCATCTAAAAGAATTTTTTCTCTGAAACCGTAAACACTGCAAGAGGAAGCTAAAACGTATCTTTCAACACCGTACTCCTTACTAAGCTTTGCCACTCGAAGTCTTCCCAAATAATTTATGTCGTAGGTTTTCGCCGGATCAAGTTCCCCTGACGGATCGTTTGACAAGGCGGCTAAATCAAAAACAGCGTGAACATCCTTTAAAATTTCCGGGTTAAACCAGCGAACATCATCTTTAATGATTTCAAGGTTTGGGTTTGAAATTACATTTTTTAACGTTTCTTTTCCAAAGAAGAATCTGTCTAAGCATTTAACTTTGTATCCTTTTTCAAGAAGCAGTTGAATCATAACAGAACCTATGTAACCAGCTCCACCAGTCACTAAAACCTTCAATTTTTCACCTACTTATGAGGAGGTTTATTCCAATCATAAGGTCTACCTGTTCTAGGGTCAATTATGGTTGGGTCGTTCCATGGACGTCTTTCCTCATCTGGATTATCATAATCGTAAAGTCTAGTGACAAAATATAATGTTAATGATGGTTTATAACCAACAGTTTTTGTTCCATGCCAATAATGACCCGGAATCCTAACAACTTGCAATTTATGTTCACTGGATAATATTTCGTCCAACTGCCCTGTCTTCTCGTCATAAGCACAAATTCTCATTGCCCCTTCCAAAACGAGGAAGTAATCCACTTGGCCTCTAAGATGTCTATGCCACGCTCTGATTACTCCTGGATAGCTATATGAAATGTTTGCTTGAACTATCCATTCATCTCCAAGAAAGTTTTTCCAGTCCTTTCTTAAAGCTTCAGCGAAGAACCCTCTCTCATCCGGAAATTTTTTCAACTCATAAATTCTTATTCCCTCTAACATTTCAACACCTCAGCTTCTCATATATTCGCTTGGTAAATTATTAAAAGATTCCCACATAATTCTAAACTTATGAAGATATTAATAATTGGTGGGAGTGGACTTTTAGGCTATAAAACTGCTAAACTTGCAGTTAAACTTAACCATGACGTTTTCATAACCTATCTTTTAAGACCTATGAAAATTGAGGGTTCCACAGCTTTTAAACTTGATAAATGTGAGAGAGATTCTGTTTTTAGTCTTTTTGAAAAGGTGAAACCGGAAGTAGTTATAGATACAGCGGCTCTTCATAATGTTAACTATTGTGAGGCTCATAAGGATGAGGCTTGGAAAGTGAATGTGGAAGGAACTAGAAATGTTGCTGAAGCTTGTAAGAAAATCAATGGGAAAATGATTTTTATATCTACAGATTACGTTTTTGATGGAAAGAAAGGCTTTTACAATGAAAATGATGAGCCTAACCCGCTTAACTATTATGGTAAAACAAAGCTTGAGGCTGAAAAAATTCTGCGAAGCCTAGAACTTGAATATTTAATTGCAAGGACAAGTGTAATTTATGGTTGGAACCCCAGCGAAATTTCAGGTTTAAAGTCAAGCTCTGGAAAATCCATGAACTTTGTTATTTGGACATTAAAGAAACTTAGAAATAAAGAGCCAGTGCAAATTGTAACAGACCAGTTTAGTTCTCCAACGTTAGCTGATAATCTCGCTGAGGTATTGCTGGTTATGGCTTCTTCAAATAAAAGTGGAGTTTATCATACAGCTGGAAAAAGCTGCCTCAACCGTTACGAGTTCGCTTTAAAAATTGCTGAAATATTTAACCTTGATAAGAATTTAATAAAACCAACCACAAGCGATGTTTTTAAACAAGTTGCTGAAAGACCTAAACGTTGCTGTTTGGATGTGAATAAAGCGGAGAAAGATTTCGGAGTTAAATTTCTAACAGTAGAACAAGGATTACATGAAATGAAAAAACAGGAGCCATAACAAAATTATTTAATATCAGCTTAAAATTTACTTGAAAGGGTTTAGTGTTGAAGGGAATAATTCTTCACGGAGGACGTGGAACAAGACTGAGGCCATTAACGCATACGGGACCCAAACAACTGATACCAATAGCTAATAAACCAATATCCCAATACGTTTTGGAAAGCCTCCGAGATTCAGGGATAAAGGACATTGCTATAGTGTTAGGAAATATTTTCCCTGAAAAAGTGAAAGAGTATTATGGAGACGGAAGCAAGTTTAATGTGAAAATAACTTATATATATCAAGGTAAACCGTTAGGAATCGCCCACGCCATTGGTTTATGCAAAGAATTTGTTGGGAACGAAAAGTTTGTTGTTCATCTCGGAGACGATCTAATAAGGGGTGGAATAAAATCCTTTGTTGAAGAATTTGAAAAATCAGATTATGATGGTATGGTTTTACTCTGCAAAGTGACAAATCCTCAACGTTTTGGAGTAGCTCAATTCGATAGTGAAGGAAAACTTGTTAAACTTGTTGAGAAACCTAAAAAACCGCCAAGCAATTACGCCCTTGTAGGAGTTTACTTCTTAACACCGTTCATTTTCCACATAATTGGAAAACTTAAGCCCTCTTGGCGTGGAGAACTTGAAATAACTGAAGCATTACAAAAACTTTTGAACAACGGAAAAAAACTACACTATAAATTTGTGAATGGGTGGTGGAAGGACACAGGGACTCCTGAAGATATTTTAGAATCAAATAGGTTGATTCTTGATGAATTAAAACCTGAAGTTAAAGGGACAGTTGAAGATCTAAAATCCGTTCAAGGAAGAGTATCCATCGGTGCAAACTCAATCATAAAAAGAAGCGCGGTGGTTAGAGGTCCAGTTGTCATAGGAGAAAACAGCATTATAGAGTCTGAAGCATATGTTGGACCATACACAAGTATAGGAAATAATGTTGTAATTCGAAGTGGTGAAATAGAAAATTCAATAGTTATGGATAACTGTTACATTGAAGTTGAAGGAAGAATAACTGAAAGTTTAATTGGTCCTCATTCAACCATAGTTACAAATAGTAGAGACAAACCGAAGGGATACCGTTTCATAATAGGTGAAAAATCAAAGGTGTTTACTTAACTTATTTCAACACTTTTCCAGTTTCCATATACCATAAATACAAATCTAATTCAGCCAAGCTAAGCTTCATTTTCCTCGCAATATTCCTTAACACACCTTCAATTTCTAAATACTTCGTCTTTGTTAACGTTTTAGGCTTTTTTATAATTCCATATCTACTTAAAATGTCAAGTATGTGAAAATCTATGATGGCGAAATCTTTAAAGCCTATATTCCTCAAAAAATGGCTTGCCTCCTTATATCCCAATCCATCCACATTTTTAACAAGCCATTCCCTTAACTTCATTTCATTTTTAAAGGATTTCACTCTATCTTTCAGTGAATACGCATATTTTCTTGCTTTCACAATGTATTCTGCTCTAACCCTTGGAAAACGATGTCCAAGCTTCTTCAACCTCTCCGTCAATTGAGATTCTGGCAATGTTAGAAATCCGTCACCAATTTCCAACCAAATTTTAATTGCTTGCTGAGCTTTAAAATTCGCTGTTAAAATACAAAAGCAAAGCTCCTTAAATATTTCCTCATCAGTTTTGCAGCCAGTTTCTTCAAACTCTTTAATACGAGTCTTCACTAGGTCTCTTACAGCGCTTTCCTTAATCTTTTCAATGTCTTCTAACAATTTTTCCATTGTTAAAAACCAAAATTATAAGCGTAAAGTAAAATTAAAATTCTTTCTAGCCATCGTTAACGCGTTCAAAAGGGTGTAAAGGCTAAATTACAGCAAAAATTAACGTTCACACTAATACTTGTCTTCAAAAGAAACACGTAGGGCATGAAAGAAACAGAAAGTTCTGGTAGCCCGGGAGAGATTCGAACTCTCGTCAGGGGCTCCAGAGGCCCCCATGCTTGACCGCTACACCACCGGGCTTCAAGTATTTTAAAATTTAGAATTAGATTTTAATTTTCTGTTATATAAAATTGAGAAAATTGTGAAAAAGAGTTTTTGTTTTGTTTAGGTTTACTCTTCTTTTTCTTCTATTTGTTTTCCGACAACTTCTGCTTCGGCGAATCTTCTGCTTATTCTTGTTATTTTTATTTTAACGTGGTCTCCTGGTTTCGTGTTTGGTATGAAGGTTACTAGTCCTTGTATTCTGGCTATTCCTTCTCCTCTTCTGCTTGTTTCTTGAACGTCAACTTCATATTCTTTTCCAAGTTCAACTGGTTTCGGTGAAAATTGTCTTCTTGTGAAGCCGCCGGAGTATTTTCTTCTTTCCATTCTGTTCACCTCTGTTACATCTATAAATAAACTGAATTTTCACTTGCTTATTCAACGGTTAGTTTTCCATATTTTCCAACGTTTAGCTGAATTTCTCCTCTAAAACTTGTGACGTAACCGTTTTCAACTTTAACTGTGTCATCCACGTTTACTTGACCTATCTGTTCATTCCATAAAGTGAGTTTTATTGTTCCTGTTTCATCACTGATAACTGCTGTTGCTACTCTGTGGGTTGTGTTTCTATATCTGGACACTACTTCACGTGGTTCAGATTTTTCCACAACTTTTGCTTCAACATTTACGTGTTTCATTCCGTTTCTCAATTCTTTTATTTTCATTTTCATCCTTCCTTTTCAGTTTATTTTTTCCGCGACTGCAAATTTTCCCCCAACTCTCAGTATTTTAACCCTTATCCGTTCACCGATTTTGCTGTTTGGAACAAAAATTAAGTATCCTTGTATCCTAGCTATTCCGTCTCCTCTGCTTCCAATATCATCAATTAAAACTTCTAATTCTTGATTTTCTTTAACCGGCGCCATCTGAAAAAAGGGCTTGTTGGAACGGAACCTTCTTTTACTTCCATGTCTTCTCGGTTTTCTTTTCGCATTTTTTGTTTTTTCTGGGAGCCTTCTTGGCATATTCGATTTTCGTCCTGTCGCGGAGCCAACCCTTCCAAAAACTTAGTGTTTCAACACCAAGATTTTGGTTAGGCTGTTACTGCAAAAAAGTCTTCTCAGCAATATAAATCTTGCTGATTAAAATTATAGGAAACGTTGTTCTTCATATTTTTAAGCTCAATTATCCTTTTTTCTATATTTTCTATCATTATTTCAATGTTCTCTTTCAGTTGAGTGCATCCATCCATAAGCCTTTTTAAGGCTTCAATTTTCTTCTCTGGTAATGCATCTTCATCTAAAAGTAAAATTTTCATTGCTTCTACGTATACTCCAGATGAAGAACTTGTGGGGCTTATTATCCCAAGATCCTCTAATTCTTTAAGAAGCATGTTTTGCGTTGCTGAAATCAAATTGAAATGTTTTTCAACAGCTTCCCTGAAAACTTCTCTACCTTTCTTCGTTATTTTGTAAATTTTAACTTTCTTTCCCCCTTTATTTTCCCATCTTCCCTCAATAAGCCCTTTGCTTTCAAGTTCGTTTAATGCGGGATAAATTGCTCCAGGAGTTGGGATTAAAAGACCTAACGTGAATTCCCCTATTTTTTTCATTATTTCATAGCCATGAGCCTCTCCTTTAATTAACACAAATAAAATGGATAGTTTTAGGTAGCCTTTTTTCATTTGTTCTTTCCAGAGAACTGCTATTTCTTTTGGTGTTAAATTCAAGGGTTCTCCCATAAAAAATATATAGGTTTCAAATATATCATTTTCTAACATAGTTGGGATCAGCAATGGCTTCAATGACGTTTATCGCTTTCAAAATGGCTTATCGCAGTATAACTAGAAGAAAGTTTCGTTCAGCCTTAACAACCCTCGGGGTTATAATAGGAATATCCACCATCGTTTCACTTATGACTCTTGGTTATGGAATGCACTCTCAAGTTAAAACAACACTTAATGAAATGTTGGGAGCCGGAATAATAATAAGCAGTAAAAGCGGTGGAGTTAACATCCCTGAACGCGTTCAATCCTCCATTCAACAAGTGCCAGGGGTAAATCAAACAGTTCCAGTTATAACAACGATGACTTACATAAAAAATGAACCAGTTATGACCATAGGGATAAATCCAGAAAAAGCCTCAAAGCTTTATCATGTGAAAATCAGTAAAGGGCGAGGGATGAACCAAGGAGAAGATGACTGCGCCGTTTTCGGTGAAACAACAGCCGCAACACTTGGGATAGACATAAATGATACGGTTATGCTAAGCACGCAGATGGGTGGAGTTGGAAAGAAATTCAAGGTTGTCGGATTCTTAACAGCCATAGGTGCAGGTGAATTGAAAATAGGTTGTTTCATAACCCTTAAGGCGGCGCAGCAACTGTTAAACAGAGAAGGCTACGTGTCCGATTTATTAATAACTTTAAATGATCCAAGCCAAGGAGAATACGTGGAAAATGTGCTGAGAAACATGTTTCCGAACGCGAATGTTGTTCGTCAAGAAGAACTTATGAAACAGATAGATAGAATAATGAACATTATAAATGGAGTTCTCGTGGCTTTAGGTTCTGTTAGCTTAGCGGTTGGAGGTTTAGGAATATTAAACACTGTTATGATGTCCGTCCATGAGAGGAGAAGAGAAATCGGAATGTTAAAAGCCGTCGGCGCTGAACGTTGGCACGTTCTCTTTCTATTCCTCTCTGAAGCTTTAATAATAAGTTTAATAGGAGGAGCGATAGGCTGCGGTGTCGGATTAGGCGGCGTCTACCTAATCCAATGGTTTGTTTCAATTCTAGGATTAAAAATAAGTGTTCCATTAATGATAGCACCTCACGTTTTAATCGAAGGAATGCTGGTTGCCCTAGCGATAGGTCTTCTCGCAGGAGTTTTTCCCTCATGGCAAGCGTCAAATGTTCCACCAGTGGAGGCTTTAAGATATGAGTAACATAGTTGAAATAGATAATGTCATGAAAACTTACGATTTAGGCGAAGGAATAAAAGTAAAAGTGCTTCGCGGTGTCGATTTAAAAATTGAAAAAGGTGAATTTGTTACTATTCAAGGGCCTTCAGGCTCTGGTAAAACTACACTTTTAAATGTTATTGGAGGTTTAGACAAACCTACGAGTGGAAAAATAATTATTGACGGAACAGATATAACTCCTTTAAACGAGAAGGAATTAGCCCGTTTTAGACGTGAAAAAATAGGTTTCATATTTCAAGCTTATAATCTTGTTCCTCTTTTAACAGCGTTAGAAAATGTTGAATTACCAATGTTTTTCGCTCAGAAATTATCGGATAAAGAGATAAGGGAAAGAGCAATTGAACTTCTTAAACTTGTAGGTTTAGAGAAAAGAATGAATCATAAACCAACTCAGCTTAGCGGTGGAGAACAACAACGTGTAGCTATTGCAAGGGCTTTGGCAAACGAACCGGCAATAATTCTTGGAGATGAACCAACAGGAAACATTGACAGGGCAATGGGTCAGAAAGTAATACGCCTCATTCAAGATTTAAACGAAACATTAAATCAAACATTCATTGTTGCAACTCATGATCCAGCTGTAGCTAAAGCTTCAAAACGTGCATTATACATTGTTGATGGGAAAGTTGTGGAAAAACCGCCAAAGGAGTATGTGGAAGCTCCAACTGAAAAGTTAACAAGAGAACGGCGTCAACTATTATTAGCTGAATTAGGATGGCTTAAAACGTCTCTAACGTATCTCAAAGAGAAAAAAACCGAAATGGATCCACAGAGGTATCGCCGAACCTTCTTGGGTTATAAAATGCAACTTGAAAGAATAAAGAGAATTATCAAGAAGTATCACGCCTTGGAGAGTGAGAAGAATTGAAAAATAAGGTTTTAACGGTTTTTTTCTTAATAATTTTAACGTTTTCATGGTTATTTTACGTTCAACCCTTAAAGGCTGAAGATTCCCTCAAAGGTTTTCTTATATGTAAGAAAACCGAAACTTTAAATGTTAAATATGCTCCTACAGGGGAACTTATTGATAAATTAGTCTCTGTTCGTTTTGAAATATATAACAATGGTTCTTCACCTGTAACAGTAAATGTTATCGATAGAGTTGAAAATGTCAATTCTTCAACTATTTCTGTGCTTTATGGAACACCAGAATATTCTAAGCTTGAAAGGTTTGGGAACGTAACAAAAATCACGTGGGAAAATGTGACTGTTGAGAGTGGAAAAAGTGTTAGGTATCAATATTCAGCTGAAAGTTTGATAAAACCACCAATAGATGTTGATGTGACTTTACTTTTAAATGGGAAACCAACCAACATAACTAAAATGGATGAAACTTACTTTATAAATGCAAATTTATCTGACGTTGTAAGCATCGAACTTAAAATGAAAAACGCTCAAACCCCGCTCTACATAGCCGACAATAGAACAGCTGTTCAACCATTACTTTGCACAACTTCCCTGGCTTTATCTGACGATTATTTTTCAGGGATAAAGAGTTCGCCAAACCCGAACTCAACCACGGTTTTCGCTGGAAAGACAGTAATGACTTGGATTACCTTCCTAGGAAATGAAACTCAAACTTACAATGCTTCAGCCACCGTGTCAAACGTTGGGTCTTGGGGTGAAATTACAATTGACCCTATCACTATCCAAGTTTCTTCATCAAGTGAAACGCTGAAATCATATTTTACAAACATGATTAACGGTTTGAATTCCTCGTTAGAACTTATTAGAAGTTTTGTAAACAGTTCAGAAGTTTTAAGTGAACAAACTTTAGAGATGAGCAAAATTCTTAAAGGTGTAGCAAATGGAACAGAAAGTCTTGGAAACACAACAATGCTTGTTAACATGTTGCTTTTAGTCAGCGGTGGACTTAAAACAGCTGATTCAACGCTTAGTTTTGCTCAAGAATCAATTATACAAGCAAATGTAAGTCTTGTTAACTTCATGTTTAACAATGAAACAGTTATATTTTTACAAACTCATCAACAACTAAATAGATATCTGGTTAATGCTATAGCAAACTTGACGGCGGCTTACAAAATTATTGATATGGTTCGCTATGGAAATGCAACTGTTCCAGGTTTAAGTCAGCTTGCTGACAAAATTAGCGAAACGGCAGAAATTATAAGTTCAAGTGGCACGGTTTTGCAGAACATGACAAAATCGCTAAATGAATTAGCTGACAGTTTATTTTTAATTTCAGTTTCAGCTAATGAAACTAAATTAAGACTGGAAAGTTCATTAAAGGAGCTTAACGCTGAAAAAACAAGGTTGGAAGATGTTCTTTTAACCTTAAATTATAAGGTTGTTGCACATTTTAACCTTGAAGTTAAACCTGAAGAAAAAGAGGAAAACTACATCTGGCAGTCGACAATCAAGAAAGTGAATGGAAAATGGAGTGTTACAGCCATAAATATATCAAATCCCTCCGGCCTTAACAGAACAATTTATGGGTTAAAACTGTCAATTGAAACAAACGAAACCGTTAAGCCATTCGTCGAAGTAAGCGTTGATGGAAAATGGCAAAGACCAGTTGATATGAAACAGTTGGGAATAACGGGTAACATTCTAAACAACACGTTTTATTTAACTCCTAAATTAAAAGTGAAAGGAAATTCTACTCGAAATGTGCTTGTTGACTGGTTAGGGAGACCTATACGAATAATTTTAGACTGTGAGAAAAAACCGGATGTATCCTGTGAATTTGATGTTGCAAGTTTGTATGAAAACATCCAGATTGAACCGTCTGAAGGACAAGTTTCATACACTATTGCTCAGCCTCAACTTGTAGTTCAAAACTTCACCATTCCTCCAATTCCAAAACCTGAAACCCAACCTAAAACCTTAAGCGAAATAATTATGGAATACTTACAAAAACCAGAAGTTCAATTAGTAATAACATTAATTGTTGTTAGTGTAATAATTATAATAGGGTTTTCAAGGAGAAAAAGAAAAGTCGGAGGAAGAGAATCTCCAGAAATTAAAGCTGAAGTTGAATCCCTATTAAAAGAAATAGAAAAAGTAAGGGAAAATTTAGAAAAAGAAGAGAAATAACACTAAATGCCGCCTGTTAAGAAGCTGATAACCAACAGACTTAACAGGTATGCAAGAGCTGCAATGAAAGCACATTTTATCCATGAAAACTTGAACATTTCACGGATGCCTAAAGTGCAGAGTAAAATTGTCCATATATAACTTACAATTCTCACAACCTTTTGCGCTTGAAAAGCTGATTGAAGCTGCGGGTTTTCAAGGATGGTGTTGAACGAGATGCCTGCTTTATAATAAATTGTTGGTAAAATAGCATATGCAATGCCGATGTTAGCTATAGATTCGATGACAAGAATCATTAATGCAAATCCAGCTACCGTTAAGAAAGTTTTCCATGCGGCTTTTCCCATGAAAAGTTTAGACAATATGTAAAGTAATCCGCCAAGCACTACCCATTGCATGGTGAATTGAGTGAAAGCAAAAAGTGGATACTGAAGTAAATACGTGCTTGAAATTTCCATTACAGATTTGAAGCCTTTATGGAAGAACAAACCGTCAATAAGAACTGTTATGTTATAATTATGCGGCCATCTGAAATCTAACATTAACCCTGAAATGTTACTCAAATCTAAGTTAGGACTCCATTCTTCGGGTTTTAAGGGAATTGTAAAATTGTTCCAGACATTATGAGCTGAGTTACTAGAAATTTCTTTCGTTAAATTGTAATAAAAAGTGTTGTTAGCGTTTGAGAATAGGTATATGCTGGCATTGCTTGGTTTATCCTTTGGATTAGTCCACTTCATTTTAAATGACATAGTAGGGTAGCCATTGCTAGCTGAACAGTTTAGTGGTTCTGTAAAGTTTAAACGCATCCAAACTTGAGATTTATTTACTGCTTGGAATTCTATGCTTTTATTACCACAGAATATGCCGTTAAAATAGTCTTCACTAACTCTAATAATTGTGTTTGCATCTGTAATCCAATATGTTACGTTTTCTGTCCATTCATCAAGCCTTGAAGGTGTTGTTTGGTCATAATAGGATTTTGATAATGAGATGAAGCCGAACACAGAGTAGGTTGCTATGAAAAGTATCATTATTAAAATTGGACCTAGATACTGTGGTTTTTGAACTATTTCTTTAAACGCTTTATGTGGTGCGTAAATAACTCTTAATATTTCATAGGCTACTGGCATTTTTAAGCTTCCATTTAACTTGTTCTTTACGGATTTATTAATAGTTTGGTTATAGTCCAGCTTTCAATCTTCTATAAGTGTTGTAATCTACATATTCAATAAATGGGTTTTCGGCTTGATATTTTACAGTTAATTTTTGTCTTTTTCTTTTCTCCGAAATTTGACTTGTTGTTATAAATGAGTAAGCGTCGCTTCCAGCTCCTGAACCATAGCTTACCATTAATATTCTTTCATCGGGTTTTGCTATATCTAAAACGGATGCCAACCCCGTCGGTGACGAACCAGAATAAGTGTTGCCGAATCTAGCTACTTGAATTGCTGGTAAATACTGTTCTTCTTTGAAGCCTAACTCCTTTGCAATTCTCGTTGGAAATCGAACGTTGGGTTGGTGGGGGACAAAGTAGTTTATGTCTTCCGGTTCAAGTTTAAGTTTTTCCATAAGTTTTTCCGCTGTTTTTCGTATATGTTTAAAGTATGCTGGGTCACCTGTATATCTTCCACCATGCATTGGATATGGTTCACCGTCTCTTCTCCAAAAGTCAGGTGTGTCTGAAGTGCATGAATACCACCCTTCAATTTCCGCTATGACATCTTGTTTCCCGAAAATATATGCACAACCACCATATCCAACGAAGAGGTCTAATTCTCCTCCCGGTGAATTTCTTGGAGCTGCTTGAGAGTTATCTGCTCCTATAACCATTGCGTATTGAATGTTTGATTTAGGATAACTGACGAGGGCGGCAGCGTCCTTAAACATGCTTGAAGCAGCTTTACATGCAAATTCTGTGTCAACAGCGTCAACACCTTGTACATCACCATTTTCCTCGCCGAGTTTAAGAACTTGTGCAACCTTTGAGGCTATGGGCTTAACAGCGTAAGGGTTAGACTCTGAACCCACATAGACTTTGCCTACAAGTGTGCTGTCAACTCCAGAGTGTATTAAAGCCATTTTTCCAGCTTCAACAGCCGCTGTTATAGCGTCTTCATCTATAAAGGGAACTGAACGTTCCATTTTTCCTTCACGAATTCTGAAGCGTGACGTGTAAAATCCATAACCAACTATTCCGGGTGAATCATACTCTTTTTTCGGCTTTGTCACCTTGTATTGTTGATGTGGATAATATTCATCTGCAAAAGTGAAGGTAAGAGAGATTGTTGGAATTATATCAGACTTATCAACGGAGTAGCGTCTTCTAAACCTTGGAACAACTTCTCTTCCCTCAAAACTTGAAAGGTTAATTTCATCTTCATCTTTTATCAGCTTATCCGTTAATCTTCCTGGAACCCTTATTTTTCCATCGTGAAAAGAGACGATTCCGTAAATGTAACTGCCAAGTTTTTTGAATTTATTTGTTGGATTATTAATAAAAGTGCAGACTTCAAGTTCACCCTTTTCAAAGAAAAGGTCTATGTCAACCATTTTTCCAAAGCTTTTTCTACCGCATCTTCCACAGTAATCTCTTATCTCAAAATATTCTTTTCCACATAATAGACAACGTCTGCCTCTTAACCTGTCACCTAAATATGAAACCCTTCTCTCTATTGGTTCGCTACTCATTTCAACCCCTTCCTAAAATATGAACATAACCTTTGGTTCCGAAACCTTCCAATTCAAGAACGCAACCGTATTTTAATTCTCCATCAGGCTTAACTTGTCTTTCTCCAGCCTCCCCCTTCAATTGTTTATAAACCTCATATATTTGGGCTCCTCCAGTTGCACCTAATGGATTACCATCAGCCTTTAATCCACCATTAGTGTTAACAAAAAGTCTTTTACCATTTATTTCATAATAACCCCTAAAGTTTTGACAGCTTACATACACCTTCTCCCAAGCCTTACCCCGCTCACAAAAACCTAAATCCTCCAAAGAAATCATCTCCATAAGAGTTGACTGGTCATAAAGTTCAAGAACCTGAATATCCCATAAATCTACACCAGCCTTATCTAAAGCATTTTTCATCGCTATTCTACTAACTAGAAAACCAGTTCTATCTTCTCTTGCTGGAAAAGTCAAATAATCAGTAGCTGAAGATGAACCTAAAATATAAACTGGGTCATCTGTAAATTTTTTAGCAAATTCTTCACTTGTAAGAATTAGAGCTGTTGCACCATCAGATATGGGTGCAAAATCGTAAAGTCCTAATGGTTTTTTAGCGTTTCTCCTAGCCTTTAACACTTGTTCAACTGTTATTTTTCTTCTGTATTGAGCATACTCGTTCTTTAACGCTTGAATATGATTTTTAACCGCTATCTGTGCCAATGCAATGTCTAATTTTTCAAGGTCTTCACCTTTTATTCCATATTTTTTGATGTAGGCTCTAAGCATTAATTCATGGTTTGCCTCAGGAGCACATCCAGCATAGTAGCTCCAAGGATCTTCAAGAAGCATGAGGTCGTCTCGAATTTTATCCCATCTATCCGTCATTTTCTCCATTCCACCGACTAAAACAACATTGTATCTTCCAGCCTGAATGGCGTTGCACGCGTTTATTAAAGCTGAACTGAAAGAGCGGGTTACCTCCATTGGAACATGGAGTTCTGTAAGTTCTGATAAGAATCCTTCCTCTAATCCAAGCTTATTTGTTATTGGAAGGAAATAATCTGAAAAGTATCCTGCCTCTAAATCTTTTCTTTCTATTCCAGCATCGGAGGAAGCGTTTAGCCAAGCCTCTTCAATAAGCCTTTCAGGTTCCCTTTCATAATGCTCTCCAAACTTTGTTCTACCAACCGCAATTATTGCTGGTCTTTTACTTTTCATCTGTCACTCCTTCTATTGCATTTTATCCTTTCACTAACACTTTTTAAGTCTTTGCCATTTTCAGCTTAAATTATTAAAAACCATTTAATAACAGAATTCACCATAAACTTTAAATAAACTCTTATTTGCTTGGCTTAACACTGCAGAGGTTAAACAATGATAGTTGCAGAGAACCTTGAGGTTTCATACAAACGTAAACAAAAGCCTGTTTTAAAGAAAGTTAACGCCGTTTTTGACGATAAGAGCCTTATTTTGGGGCCTAACGGTTCGGGGAAAACCACATTTTTCAGAGC
>PIYF01000004.1 GCA_003601875.1 Candidatus Bathyarchaeota archaeon
TTAAAGTTTCGTTATCAGTTAATTTACTTCTTGAAACAAGGATATGTGTGCCGTCATCTGTAACTGCTATGAGCCCAGCACAGTTTTCAATAATTTCTTTTAAATCAATTGTAAGCATTATTTTTTTAGCTGTTTCCAAGAGAGGGATAAATTGGCTGAAGAACCTGTTTAAGGAAGCCCACACTGATTCAAGGTTTCCAGAAAATGTTTCTTCTATACCCTTATATTTAATGTGAACTGTGATTTCAGCTTCTTTCAACCATTTTTCCTCTAAGCCTTGCTAAAACTTCATCTTCAATCCATCTTACACCTTGAACTGTTAGTTTAAACTCTGGCTTTTTAGGATCCGGCTTAAAAACAATGCCTCTTTTTGTCATTTCGTTTAAACGAGCTGGAACCATAGATTTTATGCCGCTTGATTTGAGAAGATTAGCTATTTGTGCTGCTGTGTTTGTATTATTCTCTGAAGCGTAAAGAATTAAGCCGATTGCTTCGTAATGGGTGAGTTTTTCACGGGTCACTAATACAGGTCCTTCAGTTGTGAATTCAACTACACCTTTTAATTGAACGGCTGCTGAAGGAACAAGTTTTGTTGAAACAATATTTGTAACGTTTTCAACGAAATTTTCTGGTAGAGATTGTAGAAGGTCTAAAATTTCCTGTGGGTTTTCTCCTTCAACAGTTATTTCTCCAAATGAGGTTTTTATTCTGGTTTGAATTTTCTTCATTTAAGTTAAGGCCTCCTCTTCTGCAAGTATGTAAACGTATCCGGCGTCTGTTCTCCACCGTCGCACTTTACCCTTCTTAACCATGTTTGTTAAAACTCCAGCTAAAGTTCTTTCAGGATAATTTAAATTGTTAAAGTTTAATGCTTCCCTCAATTCTTTAACGGTTCTTGGACGCCATTTCCCCCAGTCTGTTTTAAGAATTTTTAAAATAGCTTCACTGCAACTTTTTGTTCGAGAAATTTTAGGGTAATTTAAAATTGAAGCTTCAGGAGTTGCAGTTTTAACCGTGAGGGTTGCTGTTGTTTTTGACCTATACTTTTCAAATGCTTTATAGATGTTGCCGATTAACTGGGGTAATTCCTTAAGGGTTTCTAAAACTTCATTTCTAGCCCCGCTGATTTCAATTTCATAATCGCCCATTTTTAGGAAAATGGAGAAAGCTTCCATCTTCCTTCTGGCTTCTCTCCTCGACAAATCTCTTCCCAAATATAGAACATGTTTATCCTTTTTAGAATTTACGTATGTCTTCAGTTTACGGATGTTCTGAAAGTTTTTGTCTTATAAGTTGGCTCACTGTTGAAGCGTCTGCTTTTCCCCTAACTTCCTTCATCACAATTCCCATAATTAAACCAAAAGCCTTAGCTTTATTTTCCTTAACAATTTTTTCGTTACTTCTAATAGTATCGTTGATTATTTTTTCAAGTTCTTCCTTTGATAAAGCTTTCAAGTTTAGGGCTTTAATCGCGTTTTGTACGCTTTCCTTTTCGTGTTTAGAAAGCCAAACAAATATTTCTTGCATTGCTTCCTTAAACAGTTCACCCTTCCCTAAAAGTCTAAACATTTCCATTATTTTATCCTTTGAAACTTTTTCTATTTGAACTCCTTCACGTTTCAAGGCTTTCATTGTTTCCGTTAGGAAAACTGCAACCGTCGTTGGTTGAACCTTAGTTTCTTTCACGATTATTTCGAAAAGTTCTGCATATTCCGAATCCATTATTTGATTCGCTAATTTCATGTTTAATCCATATTTTTCAATTAAACGTTTTAGTTTTTGTTCTGGAAGTTCAGGCAATGCTGTCTTGATCTTTTCCAAGAGTTCTTTAGTTATTTTAATTGGTGGAATATCTGTTTCAGGATACATGCGGGCTGCTCCAGGTCTAGGTCTCATGTAACGTGTTGTTCCATCAGGGTTTGCAGCTCTTGTTTCTTCAGGAACCCCCCTTATGGCTTGGCGTGCTCTTTCTGCAACTGCTTTTAAGGCGTCTTTAGCGTTTTCAGGACTGTCTGCAACCAGAACTATCGCATCTTGATTTTCAGTTTTAACCTTTCTCCTTAAAGCTTCAACTTCTTCCTTTGTTATTCCATAGGCTGGAAGTTCATCTGTGTGGAATATTCCTCCAACTTTTCCCCAGAAACGTGCATAATCAGCCATTTCCGTTCCTAAACGAAAGTTTGGGACAAGTTCACGTTTAAGGAAACCCTTAAATTTCGGAAGCTTTAAGGCTAAAACAATTTTATTTTGACTCAAAGCTTTGCGGATGACTTTACAGTTTGTGTTTCTGAATACTTCTGTAACGTCAAAAAATTCTTCCTTTACATCTTCTTCTTTCACTCCAATTTTTTTTAATTCTTCACTTATTTTTATGAGGTTTAATTGTCGTTGAACCTCGTATTTTACAACAAGTGGAAGCAGTTCAAGTTCTTGAACTCCCTTTATTTCTATTAAGGCACCATTTTCGATTGATATGTTTAAATCTTGACGTATTGTTCCCAGTCCGCGTTTAACTTTCCCTGTGGCTCTTAAAATTTTTCCGATGGTTAAGGCTGTTTCCTCAGCTTCTTTTGGTGAATGTATAACAGGGGCTGTTGTAACTTCAATTAAGGGTATGCCTAAACGGTCTATTCTATAACGTATCAAATTGCCTTCTCTTCCCGTTTTTCTCGCTGCGTCTTCTTCCAAACATATTGTCTGTATAGGAACGGTTTTTTCTCCAACCTTTATTTCTCCATTCATTGCAATTATGCATGTTCTCTGAAAACCAGTTGTGTTTGAACCATCTATGACTGTTTTTCTCATCACGTGAATTTCATCAACCAGTTCTGCATTCATCATTAAAGCGACTGTTAAAACTGTTTCAACAGCTTCCATATTTAATGGGTGAGGGGGTTCTTCATCCATTTCAACCAAACATGAGGTTTCGCTGTTTGCTTCGTAAAGAATTTTTAAGCCTTTTTGAAATTCAAAGTAGGCTGCGGGGTCTACCTGCCCAAGTTCACTTTGAGTTGGTCTTAACCTTCTTAGAAATGTGATTTCTGGTTCTCCTTTGAAAAGTTGAGGTTTGCAATTGCAAAAAAGTTTTGTTGAAGTGTCTAACTGCTGATGAATTTCTAATCCAACCTTCAATCCTAACTTTTCATAGTTTACTTCCAAAACTTTTCATCTCCACCTAGAAAATTGTTCGCGGATTAAACTCTCCAGCAATGTTTGTCTTTAAAAGTTTCTTTGCCTCTTCAATGTTTTGTGTTTGTCCTAAAATCCACATAAGTTTAACAGTGGCTGTCTCTGCAAGCATGTCTCCTAATGGAATTACACCTAAAGCTTGTAAATCGCGACCTTGATTGTAAACGTTCATGTTTACCCTTCCCCATATGCATTGTGAAGTCATTCCGACGATTACGTCATGTTCAACAGCGTTCCTTATAGATTCAAAACAGTATCTTCCAACATGTCCTAATCCCGTTCCTTCAAGAATTATGCCCTTATATCCATTATCAACAAACCAGTCGATTATTGATGGGTTTATCCCTGGATAAAATTTTATGAGGGCTACTTTCTCATTGAATTTTGGTTTTAAAACGAGTCTGTTTTTTGAATTTCTTTTCCTATAATCTTGAGTCAACATTTCAATTTTTCCATCTTTAATTCTTGCGATAGGTGTTGAATTTACAGATTTAAACGTGTCCCTTCTACTTGTGTGACATTTTCTCACCTTTGTTCCTTTATGTAAAATAATTGTGGTGTCTGATGTTGTTTCATGCATGGCGACAGCTACTTCGGCGAAGGGAGCTTTTGACGCTGCTGTAACCGCACCTATCAAGTTTGTTGCTGCATCTGAACTTGGACGGTCTGCTGAACGTTGGGAGCCAACAAGTATTACGGGAACTGGAAGGTTTTGCAAGGCGAAGCTTAATGCTGCAGCGGTATAACCCATAGTGTCCGTTCCATGAGCTATGACTACGCCGTTTACACCCTTACTTATTTCTTCAGCTACGGTCTTCGCTATTTCAGTCCAATGTTTAGGTGTTATGTTCTCACTGAAAAGACTGAATAATATTTTAGCTTCTATCCTCGCTATTTCCCCAAGTTCTGGAACAACACTGTATAAGTCGCTTGCTGTTAAGGCTGGACGAACAGCTCCAGTTCTATAATCTACACGACTTGCTATGGTTCCACCAGTGCTTATTATTGTAACTTTTGGAAGTTCTGGATTTTGTTTCGGCGGTGGAGGAGGCGTAAAAGACGGTTTTACACCCTCCCCGACTTTTTCAATTTTAGTTTTTGAAGTTATTTTAAATCCCACGTTGTAACCATTTTTGAGTTTAATTACAACGTGTTCTTTATCTCCATATTCTGAACGGGGGATGAGAATACCTTCATAAACCTGTCCGTTTCGAATTATACGTATTAAGTCCCCTATGTTTGCTCCAGCCTTTCTAATGGCTTTTAACGCTTCTCCCTTATAACCTGAAAACTCATTCTCACTCATTTTTATTCTCCAACTTTTTAGACATGTATGGTCCATCATAATTGTAGCCGAACTTCCTGTAATAGCGTTTTGTTCCAAGGGCGCTTATAACTAAAATTTTCTTCATTTCATAATCCTCCCTTGATATTCTTTCAGCCTCATTTAACAGTATGCTTCCATAACCTTTATGCTGCCATGCTTTTTGCAAATGTTTCCCAACGGGAACTAATGGACCGTAAACGTGAAGTTCTCTTATTATTGAACATTTCTTATCTTTTATTTCAGGTCTATGCGCTTTTTCTGATGGAATTCTTAATCTTAAATATCCTATTAAAACGTCGTTTTCAACGTCTTCTACGGAAATAAATATTTCTTCACCTTCAGACGCTTTATATTTTCTCGTTAAAATCTGAACTTTTTCCGGGTTGGGTTTCACTTTATCTATTAACATTCTATGGCCAACTTCTCTGCAACGTATACACTTACATCGCAGTCCTTGCTCTTTCAATTTTTGCTGCACTAACTGGCGTAAGTTACTTTGTTTTACACCTGCAATTATAAGCGGAGCTGGAATGTCCCTTTGAACGCGCATTATACGCACCCATGGAGGGACAATTTTTTTAACTTCAACTATTAGGTTTGCTGCCTCCTCATTTGTATATGGTTTGTATAAGCCTTTAAGATACCATTCATAGGCTTTTGTTCCTTTAAGAACTAGGCATGGATAAATTTTTATCATATCTGGCTTGAAGGATGGATTTGCAAAAATTTCTTTGAACGCTTCCAAATCTTTTTTGAAATTTGACCCTGGTAATCCAGGCATTAAATGGTAAACTATTTTAAGTCCTGAATCTTTCAAAATTCTTGTTGCTTCTATAACATCTTGAACTGTGTGTTGTCTTCCGACAAGTTTGTAAATTTCATCGTCAGGATTTTGAACTCCGAGTTCAACTCGGGTTACACCCATATTTAACATGTGGTTTACATGGTTTTCTTTAGCCCAGTCCGGTCTTGTCTCAACAGTTATTCCCACATTGCGAATTTTGCTTATTTCAGCGTTCTTTTTAGCTTCTTCAAGATTCTTCGATTCTATGTCTGTTATTGCATCTAAACATCCCTTAACAAACCATTCTTGATAATCTAAAGGGGTGGCCGGAAATGTTCCACCCATAATTATCAACTCAATTTTATCCACTTCGTGGCCTATAGCTTGTAATTGGCGGATGCGGGCTTTTACTTGTAGGTATGGATTAAACTCATTTTGAAGACCTCTCATAGCTGCTGGTTCGAAACCGGTGTAGCTTTGGGGAACACCGAATGGTGGTCCTCCTGGACAATAAGCACATGGCTCCGGCTGTGGACATGGATAAGGTTTAGTCATAGCGGCTATTACTGTAACTCCTGAAATTGTTCTCGTTGTTTTTCTTCGAAGTAATGGCAGAAGCTTTTGTTTTTCTTCTTCTTTAAGCACCGCTATAAGTTCAGAGTTTGAAGGAACCTTCCCAAGCTTATGTTTCGCAGCAATCATCAATTTAACCTTATCAACATCGTTACGGCTAGGTGAAGGAATCTGCATTAAAGTTTCAACAGCTTCCCTTAGAGCTTTTTTCATTTCATAATTTAATTTATAAAACAGACAAATAAACTAAACTAGATAGAACTATCTGGAAGACTATAAAACTTTTAATCCACGGGATTTTAAAGGTTCCATGATTTCACGTTTGCTCAACACTGTTAAAAGGATGTAGCCGAAGCCAGCTATCGCTATTAGACTGCTGATGGTTATACTAACAATCATGGCTGCCCATGCAGGCAGTACGTTAAGGGCTTCTGGCGGTGGGAAGAAAATCCAGAGGTATCCGCCAACAATAACACCCACTGGTAAGGCTCCGGAAACACATGCTGCAAGACGGTGTTTTCTAAGCAGAAAGATTATGTATGCTGCGATGAGGTTTGCAATTGGCCCGAATATTACATCTTGAACCCCTATGAAATAGTAAGCGTTTGTTAAGAAACATCCAATTGACACGCCCATTATAACTGGCCAGCCTAACAAAGCTGCTAAAGCGATTAAACAATCAGCAACTCGCAGTTGAATAGGACCATAAACTGTTGGGTTACCAACAGAAATCATCTGAAAAACGTTAATTATTACGTATAAAGCTGAAAAAATTGATGTTAAAGTTAAGTCTCTACTATCAAATTTCAATTTTTCACCTCCTACACCGGGGTTTATATGGCGGAACGGGTGGAGGCCCACTCACCCGCCAACGCTACATTACTTAGTGAAAGAAGTTATAAAATTTCCTATTTGCTTAACTTTTGTAAACAATTTTTCCGTTAACCACCGTCATTTCTACGGAAACTTCTTTAATTCTCTCTTTTGGGATGTTGAAAATGTCCTCTGAAAGAACTGTTAAGTCTGCGAATTTTCCAACTTTTATTGTTCCCCTTTCTTTTTCATCGAAAGCAGCGTAAGCTGCATTAACAGTGTAAGTTTTTAATGCTTCTTCAACTGTAAGTCTTTCCTCTGAAAAGTTGGCTCTTGTAACGGCAGCCCATATTCCTAAAATTGGATTTATTGGTTCCACTGGACAGTCTGAACCTGAAACTACGGTTATGCCTTTACTGATCAAAGTTTTAAATGGGTAAACCCAGCGGGCTCTTTCTTTTCCAACACGTTCTTCAACCCAAAAGTCTGAAACTGTAAAGTGGGGTTGAATAGAAGCTATTAAACCCAATTTCCTTATTCGTTCTATTAGGTTTGGATTTAAAACTGAACAATGTTCAATTCTGTGTCTATGATTTTCCCTTGAAAAATTTTCTAAAGCCTTTTCATAAGCGTTAACAACAATTTCTACTGCTTTGTCGCCTATAGCGTGAATCCCTAATTGTAAACCAGCCTTATGGGCTTTAAGAACCAATTTTTCTAGAGTTTGCTCGTCATAGTAGAGCATTCCCCTCGTTTCAGGTTTATCTTTGTATGGCTCCTTCAAAGCAGCTGTTCTGGCGCCTAAAGAACCGTCGGAGAAAATTTTAACAAAACCTACTTTAACCATTTTGTTTCCAAAATTTGTGGTTAACCCAAGCTTGACAAGGGTGTCTAGGAGTTTAACTGGAATTCCCAGGTAAACTCTTATTGGAAGTTTCCCCTCTAAATAGAGTTTTTGTATGATGCGTATTTCATCAGCTGAATTGACAATCCAATGAACGCATGTTAACCCATTTTTTACTGCTTCTCTACAAGCTTGGATGCATGCTTCCTCTAACTCTTTAAATGTTGGTTTTGGAATAACCTTCCAAACAAGGTCTAAGGCTTTCTCCCTTAAAATTCCGTTAGGTTCACCCGTAGCTTCATCCAAATCAATTTTTCCATCTTCAACAACTGTTTCTTTAGTTATCCCAGCAAGCTTTAACGCTTTAGTGTTTGCAACTGCTAAATGTCCGCAGACTCGAACTAGAAAAACCGGTTTTTCGCTTAAAGCTTCATCCAAATCCCAACGTGTTGGATAACGTTTTTCAATGAATTTTTCATGATCCCATCTTCCACCCAAAATCCATTTTTTATCAGGATTTTCCCTTGCAAACTCTTTAACCTTATCTTGCATTTCTTTTATTGATTTAACTTCTCTAAGGTTTAGGGTTCGGAGGAAATTTCCGAAACCAGTCATGTGAACGTGGCAGTCGTTAAAACCTGGAATGACAAGTTTTCCTTCTACATCTACAACTTTCGTTTCATCACCTATATACTTGCAAACTTCACTGTTTGAGCCTACAGCAACTATTTTTCCGTCATAAACGGCTAAGGCTTCAGCTTTGGATTTTTCAGGGTTTAAAGTTTTAACATTCCCATTTAAAATGACAAGTTCAGCTTTCAACATACTTTAAAATTATACGTTCTAGAAAATAAGGTTTAAATCCAGTTCTGTCCGGGTTTCCTCTGCAAAATTATTCTTTTCTCATAGTTACGTCTATTCCTAAACCTTGGAAGAGGACTTTTTTTAGGTTTAGGTTGAATCTTAGGGGTTTGAGACCTAACCTTTCCAGCCTTTGCAAGTGAACCATGCGTCGGCATTCAATCACACCATGCTTTTCTTGTAAAACGTAACTCTTAAACCTTTTCTTAACAAAAATAGAAGCGGCGGGGGTTGCCGAGTCTGGTCAAAGGCGCAGGCTTCAGGAGCCTGTCCCGTAGGGGTTCGTGGGTTCAAATCCCACCCCCCGCACTTGCTCAGAACCTACGAAGTATGTGAAATTGAAATGGAGTGTTAATGGTTAATTGAAGTCTACTGATAAGCCTAAAGTGAAGGGGTTGGTGGTTTTTGATGTTGAGGGTGTTTTACTGCCTAAAAGAAGGTTTATACCTTTTGAAATTATGGGAAAACTTGGGTTTTCAAAATTTTTGAAGATTGTGTTTTTCGGTGTTCTCTACGAGGTTGGGTTGTCATCTCTTGAAGCTTCTTTGAGGAGAATTTACAAGTGTTTTAGAGGATATAAAATAGAGGAATTACGCCATTATTTTATGAAAATACCTTTATTACCTGGTTCTATTGAAGTTTTAAATTTTTTGCATGAAAAAGGATGGAAAATAGCTCTTATAAGTTCAGGTTTGCCTCAAATCTTTGTTGAAGAATTGGCAGTCAAGTTTAAAGTAGATTACGCCTTTGGTTTAAAATTGAAAATTGATAAGGGAAGGTTTACAGGTGAAATTGAAGGGGAAGTTTTAAGGAAAAATGGAAAGGAAACAATTCTTAAGAGAATTCTTCACAGTGAAGGTTTATCACCTCAAAGTTGTATTTTGGTTGCAGATGACCGTAATAACCTTCAAATGTTTAAGTATGCAGGTTTAAAAATAGGGTATAATCCAGATTTCATGTTAAGCGCTAAATCAGACTACGTTGTTACAGAAGATTTAACCAAGATTATACCTATAATAGCTCAGAATAGGTTTAAGAGAACTCATGTTTCTCTTACAAGGGAAAGCCTAATTCGTGAAACAATCCATATAGCTGGATTTTTCACATCATTCTTTTGCATTTACATATTAAACCGTTATATTACTGCTCTCCTAATTTTCCTTGTAACAGTTCTTTACACAGCTTCCGAATTTGCTAGGATTTCAGGAAAAACCTTCCCAATATTCACATTGATAACGTCGAAGGCTGCTGTGAAACTGGAACAGTATGAGTTTGCAACAGCGCCAATTTTCTATGCTTTCGGCATAATAATTTCATTATTAATTTTCACGCCATCGATTAGCTATGCTTCAATCGCCATACTTACGTTAGGTGATGGAGCTGCAGCGTTATTCGGTAGAAAATTTGGAAAAACACAATTTCCCTTCAATAAAGCTAAACATTTAGAGGGGACAATTCCTGGTTTAATCTTCGCTTTTGTAGGTGCATCCATTTTTTTAAATCCAACAAAAGCATTTATAGGAGCAGTGGTGGGAACCAGTGTAGAATGCCTCCCTACACCTGTAAGCGACAACATAGCTGTTCCACTGATTAGCGGTGTCATATTAACCTTTATCTAAGCGAAACTTCAAAAATTTCCGAAGTTAACATAAAATTCTTTTTAATCTTTTTACATGTGTTTATGGAGGCTCTGTTTGAACTGTGAAGTTGATTTAGAGGATTGGCGATGGAGGATTATAGCTTTGGAAATAGGAAGTAATGTTGGTAAAAGAATTCTTTCAATTTTACAAGAGGAAACAATGTCTGCAACTGAAATATCAAAAGAACTTAGTTTACCCCTCACAACCGTTTTCTATCATCTTTCAAGACTGGAGTTTCTAGGGTTAATTGAAAGTGAAGTAAAATTCAGCAGTAAAGGATCTAGATGGACAAAATACTACAGAGCCTCATGTTCAAAAATAACTTTCAAAATTGGAGGTGAATAGTATATGAGTGAAGAAGAAGAAGAAAAGAAAGGCATAGTGGAAAACACTGGAGTGTTAAATCTGAAAAGTATAACTGAAGAGGGGATAGAACAGTTAAGGAAGATAAGAAACGTTGGAGTGGTAATTGTTCCAGAAAAGTTTGTCGGAAAAATTACTGCAAAAATGGAGAACGTTGGAGTGGTGGTTCCCTACAAAGAGGGAATGAGAATTTACACTGGAAAATCAAAGATAAACGCTGACATGTTAAAAAACGTTGAAGAACCAATAAGCATTCTGAACTCTGGTAAACTTATAGTTGAAAAGGATGCTACAACAGAACTGATAGGTCAAAAGATAAAGGAGATTAGGAATTATGGGAAAATAATAGTGCCCAAACTCACATATGGTGCGATAGCATCAAAAGTTTCGGAAAATACGGGGAAAATTGAAGTTTTAGAGGAAGTCATAGAGGAGAAAACTAAAGAACTGCAAAAAGAACTTGAAGAACTACGCAAACTCAGCGAAGGTTGAGTTCTCTTATTTCATTTCAGAAACTATTTTCTTGAATCTACTGAAGGATCAACTTTAATATTATTGTATCGTTAGTGGTAGACGGATTTGCTAGCATGGCCAGTTCAGAAACAACGTCTAAATCTGCTTTTTTATTTTACGAATCGAAAATTTTCTTCACTTATGTCCATTTTTGAAAATCTCTGAGGAAAGGTTTAAGAATTTGTTGTATGCTACTTGTTTGAAGGGATAATCACGAGTGTTAGCGGTTTATTTGAGAAGCTGGATAAATTAAGTTTCAATAGAAGTGTAAAGGGAAACGTTAATTATGTTAGAGCTTCTAAGGAGAATTACCTTAAAATTGCAGCTTTCCTTAAAGAAAATGGTTTTAAAAGGTTTTTAACAGTTGGCGTTGTAGACTGGTTAGAAAAAGGAAGTTTTGAAGTTTACTTCATCGTCCATAACATGAATAATATTTACGTTAAGGTTTCAACGGAAATACCTCGAGAAAAACCTGAGATTCCGAGTCTTTCAGATTTATGGCCTAATGCAGCAATGCACGAACGGGAGTCATGGGAGCTTTTCGGAATAAAATTCTCTGGAAACCCAATGTTGAAACCTTTATTCCTGGAGGATTGGAACGGCCCGCCGCCTTTTAAGAAAGATTTTAACTGGAGGGAATACGTAAAGCAAACTTTTAAGTTGCCTCAAGCTGGTGGTGATAAGCAATGATCAGGGAAGCCCTCAAATCTTTAAAATCTGGATTTCAACTCTTGAAAAGTAAGCCTATAACCTACAATTTTCCACCAGAAACTCCATTAGCGAAGGAGTTTAGAGGACGACACATTTTTGATCCAACTAAATGTAGAAGTTGTGGTTTATGTGCTAAAATTTGCCCAAACAAAGCTATAGAGATGGTTGAGGAGGGAGGAACCCCAAGCAGTTCTCAGGTTAAGGTTCGCCATCCACAAATAGATTATGCTAAATGTTGTTTCTGTGGTTTATGTGCAGACATCTGTCCAACAGGAGCTTTACGAATGACAAACTTTCCAATGTTAGTTGCGATGGATAAAAGTCAACTTTTATTCCCTCCTGAAAAATTAGCTCAACCTCCAGAGTTAAAAATGCCTGAAAAACCTAAAATTAAAAATTTGACGAGTTGGGCTCGTTCTAGAAGCCTCTGGGTTATAAACTTCTTCACTGGATGCTGTTTCATAGAGGCCATTCCATGGGTTAGCAGTGGCTTCGACATGGAAAGATTCGGTTTGTTAGTTGCTGACAGCCCTAGACACGCAGATATATTCATCATCGCCGGATACGTTACATGGAAAACTTTGAAGCGTATAATAAGAATTTATGAACAGACACCACCACCAAAATTTGTTGTAGCCCTTGGAAATTGTCCAGCAACAGGAGGCACATACTGGGACAGTTATAACACAGTTAAAAAAATAGATGATTACATTCCAGTTGACATATGGATTGCTGGATGTCCACCTAGACCTGAACCAATAGGTTTAGCCGTTGTAGAAGCAATGAACGCTATTCAAAGTGGATATACAGGCAAAAAAGAGGAGGTTAAGACTTCAGAAAAATTAAGGGTTCCAGCAACTAAAGAAAAGTTGGAGGAGAACGAATTTTTACTTCCATTTGGTCCTCAACATCCAGCTTCTGGAAACTTTCAATTAAAACTAAAAATTGACGGAGAAAACATTGTAGAGGCTGAACCTCAAGTTGGATATTTACATAGAGGTTTCGAAAAATTAATGGAGTATAGAACGTGGATGCAAAATGTAATGCTTGTTGAAAGAATATGCGTTCTTGACGGCGGCTCTTACGAAGTAGGCTACAGCGTTGCTGTTGAAAAATTAGCCGGGTTAGAACCTCCTGAAAGAGCTCAACATCTAAGGGTGATTCAAGCTGAACTTTCAAGAATACAGAGTCACCTTTTAAACCTTGGATTAATAGGTGGAGCAACGGGTTTCCATACAATTCAAAGGATAACGTGGGGAGATAGAGAAAAAATTCTATACCTTCTGGAAAGATTAACGGGTGGAAGAATATATCACATTTATTCAATTCCAGGTGGAGTGCGTAGAGACCTAAAAGAAGAATTCAAAAAAGAAGCTGTGAAAGTTTTAGCTTACATGAGGAAAAGATTAAAAACCTATGATGAACTTTTCATTGAGAACCCTGTTTTCAGAAAGAGAACATTAGATATAGGGAAGTTGAAAGCGGAAACAGCCTTAGAAAATGATGTTACTGGTCCAAATTTAAGAGCTTCCGGGATTAAATTTGACGTCAGAAAATCAACACCATATCTTGCCTATGATCAACTAGACTTTGAAATACCAACATTTAAAGAGGGAGACGCTTACCACAGAACCCTTGTAAGAAGAATGGAGATTGAAGAAAGTTTGAATATAATTGAACAAGCATTAAAGAAAATTCCGAGCGGCGCCTTTAAAGTGAGGTTCGCTCCATTTGCTACTGTTCCTGAAGGAGAAGCTATGAGTTTCATTGAAAGTGCGAGGGGTGAACTTTGTTTTCATATGGTAAGTTCTGGAACTAACATGCCTTACAGAGTGAAAGTGAGGGGGCCAACTTTTGACACAATTCTCGTTATGCTACCTAAAATCTTGAAAGGGGCAAAAATTGCGGATGTACCTGTGATTTATTGGAGTCTTGACAATTGTCCAGCTGACCATGACAGATAATTGTCAAGGCTCTGATGCTACATGCAGCGGCCTTCCCTCGGTGATTGCTTGGGCTGTTTTTCTCCTTGCACTTTGAAGAAGCCTCCAGATTGTTCCTCTTGAAACCCCCATTCTCTGTCCAGCTTCTTCCTGAGATAAACCTTCGAAGTCTACAAGCCTTAATGCTTCAAGTTCCGCTGGTTCTATGAAAATTGGTTCCAAGTTTACATGAGGGGTTGGTGTAAACTTGTTTATTGATGGAGGTTTCTCTAGGATTATCGGTTTTGGAGGTCTTCCTCTTCTACATCTTCTTCGTCTTCTCTGCCACAATGGTTTTTTCCAAGCCATTTCTTTTCGTTACTATAATTGTTTGCATAACTTTTATATATTTCTGTGCATAATCACATAATAGAAAAACGTGCATAAACACAAAATTATTTGGAGGTGAAAAACATGGCATGGGGAAGAGGAATGGGTTGGAGAAGAGGTGGAGGATGGACAGGCCCATGGCCGGGTAGAGGCCCATTCAGTTACTTACCACCATGGCAACGACCAGGATGGCTCTACGGCGGAGGATTTGGAAGAGGCTTCGGATGGTGGACTGGAAACCCATATGTTTGCGCAAGATTTCCATGGCTTCCAAGATGGTGGTGGGCTAATCCAGCATACATTTACGGATTTAGATACATGTATCCATATTCGTATGGATATGCCGGTTATCCATGGAGTACATATTACGGGTATCCCTACACTAGTTATCAAACCTATCCATGGTATTGGTAAAAGGAGGTGAAATTATGACAACACAGCCTAGAAGAAGAAGGTATTGGGGTTATCCACCACCATATCCATATCCACAATACGGCTACGGCTATCCACCATATGGTTATCCGCCAGCACCAGCATATCCACCAGCGCCTCCAATGACACCTGAAGATGAGTTAGCATATCTAGAAGATTATAAGAGGTCGTTAGAAGAGGAAAAAGCAGACATTGAACAAGAAATCAACCAGGTTGAACAGAGAATCAAAGAGTTAAGAGAAATGATTGAACGTGGCGGGCAAGGACAACCACCACCAGGGCCTCCTCCAGGACCATGATAAAATTGTCATTGCAAGTTTAAATTCCCTTTTTATTTTTAATTTGAAAGGTTAAGTATGGTGAAATGAATGGAAAAAATTAGGATTGCAATTCCAACGGAAGAGATGGAAGGTTTAGAAAGTAAAATTTCAGAAGTTTTAGGCAAAGCGAAAGCTTTCGTTGTGGTTGAAGTTGAAGATGGAGAAATTAAAAATGAAAGCTTTGAATAATCCAGCATCCTCTTACGAGTACGGTTCAGGTCCTGTTACAGCTAAAATGTTAAGAGACCTAAACGTAACCCATGTTTTTGCTGCAGAGTTTGGTCCAGGTGTTTCCACAATACTTGAAGACCATGATATAAGAATGGTTCAAGTTAAATCAAACATTAAAGTTTCAGAAGCTATTAAAGAAGGCTTAGCAAAATTAAATCTGAAACTTAAAGTCTAAATATCACTCTTCAAAATTAATTATGAGGAAACTTTATGGACGAAAAATTAATTCTTGAATTTTTAAACAAAAAGAATGTTTTCGCCGTTATCGGAGCAAGCAGAGACCCTAAAAAATATGGACATCAAGTTTATAAGGATTTGCGAAAAGCTGGATACAAGGTTTATCCTGTAAACCCGAACGCTGATGAAATTTTAGGAGATAAATGTTATCCAAGCCTTGAATCTTTACCTGAAAAACCTGACGTTGTAGACATTGTTGTTCCACCTAAAATAACGGAACAAATTGTTAAAACATGTAAAAAGCTTGGTATAAGGATGATTTGGATGCAGCCTGGTTCAGAGTCTGAAGCTGCGATTAGGTTCTGTGAGGAAAACGGCATGGACGTTGTTCACGGAGTCTGCGTTATGGTTGAAAGGGCAAGCAGACAGCTCTGATGTAAACTACGTTTTTAATGTTTTTGCGGAAAGATACGATAAATGGTATGAAAAACCCTTTGGAAAATCGGCTTTTAACCTGGAAAAAGCTTGCGTGTCGTCGCTGTGTAAAAATTTGAGGAATCCTTTCCTTGAGATAGGAGTTGGAACCGGAAGGTTTGCGGAAGCCTTAAAGATAGAGTTTGGAATCGACAGCTCTGTCAGCGTGTTAAAACTTGCAGATAAGCGTGGAATAGCTGTTGTTAGGGGGAAAGGTGAAAGACTTCCGTTTCCAGACAAATCTTTCGGTGCAATATTCATCATTGTCACCCTCTGTTTTGTTGATAATCCGCTGATGGTTTTAAAGGAGTCTTCAAGGGTTTTGAAGGATGAAGGAGCTGTAATTCTCGGTTTGATTTTGAGGGAGAGCCCTTGGGCTGGTTTTTACATGAGGAAAGGTGTGGCTGGTAATGTTTTCTACAAAGTTGCAAGGTTTTACTCGTTAAAAGAGTTTGAGAAGATGTTAGGTAAGGCTGATCTTAGGGTTGTAGATACGTGTTCTACAATCTTTCAGTCTCCGACGGAGAAGCCGCTTAGATTTGAGTCTCCAAGGAAAGGCTTGTATGAAAATGCAGGTTTTGTTGCCGTTAAAGCTGAAAAGTTGAGTTTATGAAAGTCTTTCGGGTAAGGTTTTCTCGTGGATTTTTATGGCTGCAGTTAGAAACAGTAGAGTGAAGCATATTAAGACTGCAAAGTCTACAGGAATCGAGTAGTAACTTGTTCTTTGGATGCAGTAGCTCACTAGGTCTGTGAAGTATGTTAAGGGTGAAAATGAAGCGATTATTTTCCCCCAATCTTGCATTTGTTCAATTGGTATGAATACTCCGCTTATGAATACGAGTGGAAATTTGACTAGGTTTGATATCATCATCACGGTTGATGGAACATCCGTAGGCGGATAAGCGGATAGGAGAACACCGAAGGATGCGAAGCAGAAAGCTGCCAAAATCATTCCTAACCAGAGAATCAGCCAGTCGGCTACGTTTA
>PIYF01000005.1 GCA_003601875.1 Candidatus Bathyarchaeota archaeon
TCATTTCCACAGGTGCTAAAGTGACGTTTAATGCTTCTTTAACTTCAGCTGGTCTAACAAGAACATATTCATTTATGGCTACACCTGCATTTTTCCTTGTGAAACCGTCTATACGTATTATTCCACGGTTCTGATCTTCAGCGTAGGCTGGCCAAGCTATGGCTGAAGTTTTCTTTTTACCGATAATTTCTATTACGTCTCCAGCTGATATGCCTAACTTCTGCATTGTCTGCTGGTCTATTCTAGCTATTCCTCTTCCAACATCTCTCTGCCTTGCATCGCCAACACGTAGTTGAACTTCATTCATTGAACGTTCCACCCACAATAAGTTATGCTGTTCGAAACAGAACATTATTCCATATATAAATGTTTAATTTATTTTATCCTCTAATTCTACGAACCATTAAAGGTTGAACCTGACTTATTTCATTTATACTTTCAAATTTCTTTTCAAGTTCATTTAAAACTCCAGATTTATCCTCAGGAATTTTTATGTGCGCTATTAAAGCGTTTAAACCGAAGGCTATTGGTTCTTCTCCATATCCATAAACTGAGGCAAACTCTGGCAGGCAATTTTCAATTTTCTTTTTTAAATCGTTAAAGTTAACGGTTATGTCTATTGGAAAAATTTTGTATGATACAACAACACTTCCCATGTTAATCCCTTCAAAGTGAATGTTAACTCAAAAGACATCTAATTATTAAAAGCTTCCGTTCCGAAACTTTCTGGATTGTGAACTACAACCCGCATCTATCAGTGTTTAACTACGGTGTCATTTTTATTTTTAGATACATGCCTATTTTTCAGTGCTATTGTTAAGCTTACAGCAATAGTTATAACGGTAATTACTATTGTTGCAATAGAAAAATGTGTATTATAAGCATCTATTATCTTTCCTCCCACTGGCATTGTTGGAGTTTTCTTAAGAATTTCCGTTAACACAATATCGTTGTCTGATCCAGTATTCCAAACTGCAACGGCTTCATCTACAATTATGACATTGGCAGGTAACTCGGAGTTAAAATGAACTTTCACGGTGAAAGTTTTAGTTTCTCCAGGCGCTAATATTATATTGGTCCATGTGACAATGTGGCTGATATCATAAGCGCCTTCCGGGTTTGATGAATTATACTCAACTCCGTCAGGTAAATAATCTGTAAGTGTTACTCCGGAAAGAGTGGATCTTGTAGGGTTAGTTAATTCGATTGTGTAGGTGGCTGTACCTCCGTAAAAAACTTGAAGTGGCCCATACTTGGAGACTTCAGCGTAGGGTTTTAGGAAAAGCTGAACAGGATGTATAGCGGTGATTGGTCCATATTTTTTCCCTGAACTATCTGTCCAATTAATGTACACGTTATTAAAAACTAATATTCCATCATATTTTACATCTGATACATTAACTGTTAAAGTTAGATGTATAGTTTCTTCAGGTTCAATCGGTGAATCTATATTCCATATAATTCTACCAGTTGAATGATTATAGCTAGAAACACTAGGCATACTGGACAGGAGTGTTAGGTTGTAAGGTAAGTCGTCTATTATTTGAACATTTGTAGCGTTGCAGCCGCCAACATTTGTTATTGTCACATTAAAACTTAAGGTGTCTCCAATTTCTCCTTTTTCATTTCCTGTTTTTTCCACTTCAAGCAGAGGTTCTGAGCATACTTGGGTTGTCATGGCATCCCATAAAGGACCATAGTTCCGGTTTAATGAATCTTTCCAGGTGACTGTTGCATTATTAGTTAGGCATGTGTATTTTTCAGGGTAAACTGTTAAGTTAACACTAATAGTAATGGTGACTGTTTGGCCAGGTGTTATTTCATCAAAAGACCAGTTAAGAGTTTGATCGTGTATTGTAGGAGAGGGTGAAGCAGAGATATAAGTTATTCCATTTGGCAGTTTATCTGTCACGATAACGTTAGATGCGTTTGACCCGCCGACATTCATCACGGAAATTGTGTATTCAATTATCTGATTTGAATGTGCATGTAAAGGTCCGCTCTTAACTATGTTAAGGAGTGGGTTTGAGAACACCGTTGTAACCCATTCATCTGTTTCAGGGCCATAACTGTTTCCATGGCTGTCTTTCCATGTAACTTCTATATGGTCAACTATTTGTGTGCCATTGGCAGTGGTGTCTAACACTTTAACAGTTAAAGTTATCAGCATATTTGTTCCCGTATTTAAAGAGCCAAGGCTCCAAACAACTTTATTTCCAGACAGTGTTCCCTCAGGTGTGGAACTAACATATTCTACATACTCTAAAGGCAAAGTGTCTTCAACAACTACATTATGTGCTGTTGCGTTCCCTATATTGGAAACTGTTACTGTGTAGACAAGTATACTGTCAGGATAACTTATTATGGGTCCTGTTTTCTCTATACTTAACTTTGGACCAGCAATTATTGTGGTATCCCATGTAGCCGTTAAAGGTCCGTAAGAACTTCCTTCCTCATCCTCCCAAACAACTTGAGCTGTGTTAGTTAATGTGGCTCCAGGGTTAAGGGCACCGTTAAATCGAACTTCTAATGTTATAACCATAAAACCTTCGATGTATATGTTCCCAATGATCCAATTAACTGTATTTTTTGTTTCGTTATAGATGCCGGTAGGTGTTCCAGGGCTTTCAGGATAAGCTGGTACAACACCACTTGGCAGTGTATCTGTCACATTAACATTATACGCTGTAGCATTTCCCACGTTAGAAATTATGATTATGTAGGTGTATATGCCTCCAGGGTAACCTAGTGAAGGCCCAGTTTTCACGATGGAAAGTTCAGGTGACGCTGGCGGCGTCACTTCTTGAATTACATAGTTAAAAGAGCCTTTAAATTTTAGACCGTAAGCACTTCCTATTTTCCAGCAACATCCACATCTAGAGCTAAATTTACATATGGTTGCATGTGCCATTAAATAAATTGTAGTTCCACTGCTTACGCCTCCATCTATACTTGAAAGTGGAATCACGTATAAATCGTAAGTTTTAGGCGGTGAATATATGTGATAGTATGGCCAGAGTCCTGGTGCATACCAGCTTAACGGAGTTGTAGATACATCAAGATGAGATTCTTTCATCGCATAGTTCGGGTAACTACCGTTGTTAATCTCAAATAAAACATATAAATTGTCAGCGTCATTCCAGACTTTAACCAAACCTATCGGTATGTTTTTACGTCCCATAACCAGTGGAACTGTGGAAGGACATCCAATAGTATGTGCTCTAACATTAAGAGGCAGTAACATTAAAGCCAGCGTGGACAATATGAGAGGAACAAACAAAATAGCTTTACCAAATTTCATACTAATACACCTTACATCAACATTAAATGGATGAGTAAATGTCAAACCGTTTTAAGATTTATTTAAACTTCCGAATATGACAAAACTTCTGCATTTTAGAAAACTCTAAGACTTCGACTTTATGAATAAAGTTTAAAAATATTTTATTTTTAACATGACATACGCATGTTCAGCTTCACTTAATTGTAACTTCAATAATTTTGTATGAATGAATATTGGTGGAAGTTTAAGCGGTGAAGAAGTATGATTTAAAAAAGAAAAAGAAACTTGCGAGAAAGAGAAAAATTGAATGGATAATTGCTTTACAAGTTGTGCTTATAATAGTCTTTCTATTAATTCTAACCAAGTATTTTCACGGTTCATCACCTCAACCCGGCTACAGTGTTAACCCGTCAAGAGCTGTTGTAATTGATGGTGTAGCACTTACAAAGCCTAATCCTCAGTTCATTCAAAGTGTTAAGGAAATTTTAAGTCAAGCAGGTTTAAAAGTGAATGTTTATCAAGGTAAGGAGGTAACAATAAACCTTCTCAGAAAAATCAGAGGGTATGGACTTATAATTCTTCGAGTGCATAGTGCGATAGACAAGTTTGGTTTCTTATACATTTTTAGTGCAGAAAAATACAATGAAACTGGATACTCAAATCAGAGGATATGCGGTGCGGTAAGGGAAGGGATAACCTTTGAAAACGAATCATATTTCGCTTTAAGAGCAGACCTGTTAGGATATATGAACAAGGAGAGCTTAAACGGTTCAACTATAATATTAATGGGGTGCAACGGAACAAACTCACAATATGCAATAAACAAATTTTTCAAGAGAGGTGTTAAAGCCATAATTGCATGGAACGGCTACGTAGATCTAGAATACTCCGATAATATCACCATAAATCTTTTAAAAGCTGTTTATGAAGACAAAATGAACTTCCAAAAAGCTGTAGAAAGAATTATGAATGAATATGGCTTAGACCCAGAATGGAAAAGTAAACTTGAATGTCTAGTTCAAACAAATCGATAAAAGATCTACAAAATGTTTTAGGGACCTGTAAAGCCGCATTTTGGACATTTATATGGTCGACCAAACTTTCTGCATTTTTCACATCGCCTTATTATTATTTCCCCGCAGTTTGGGCATGGAAATTTTGTGGCTCCTGTTCCTGGTGGAATCGGTTTTCCACAGCTTGTGCATGTGATTAAGGTTAACGTTTGAGTTTTTTCAGTCATATTCATATTCCTCTGTGTAATGTGAACTTGTAAATTGTATTACTCACTTATATTTTATATGCTTAAATCTTGGAATTTCGCAAATTTATTATTTGAAACGTTCATTCTAACTTAACTGGAGATAGGTCTCTTGGGTGTTAATTTACGTGATTTAGTTCCAAAAGTTACGGTTAAACTTCAAGATTTAAGCGGAAAATCTATAGCTATAGATGCATATAACGCCTTATACCAGTTTTTAGCGATAATTCGTCAGCCAGATGGGACGCCGCTTAAAGATAGCAGTGGGAGGATAACGAGTCATTTAAGCGGACTTTTATATAGAACAAGTAATCTTGTGGAGTTAGGGATAAAACCAATCTATGTTTTTGACGGGGTTCCTCCAACCTTAAAAGAAGCTGAAATTAAGAGACGGATGAAAGTTAAGGAGGAAGCTTTAAGAAAGTATGAGGAGGCTTTAAAGAGAGGTAAAATAGAAGAAGCTCGAACCTATGCTCAGGCAACTTCAAGGTTAAAGGATTACATGGCTGAAGACAGTAAACGCCTTCTAAATTTAATGGGAATCCCTTGGGTTCAAGCTCCAAGCGAGGGGGAAGCTCAAGCAGCTCACATAGTTAAGAGGGGTGATGCTGACTACTGTGCAAGTCAAGATTATGACAGCCTCCTTTTCGGGGCTCCAAGACTTGTAAGAAACGTGACAATTTCTGGGAAAAGGAAACTTCCAGGAAAGAACGTTTACATTGAAGTTGTGCCAGAAATAGTTGAACTTGAACAAGTTTTAAAAACATGTGAAATAACTTATGAACAGTTAATAGATGTTGGAATACTTATAGGAACAGACTTCAACCCGAATGGAATAAAAGGTTTAGGTCCGAAAACAGCTTTAAAACTGATAAAAGAGTATGGAAGTTTAGAAGATGTTATACCACATTTGAAAAACGCTGAATTTCCAGTTAACCCAGAAAAAATTCGTGAAATATTTTTACATCCAAGAGTTACTGACAATTATAAAATAGAATGGAAAGAGCCTGACGTTGAAGGAGTTATTGATTTCATATGTAAAGAAAGGGATTTTTCCGAAGACCGTGTGAGAAAAGCTTTGGAAAGGATGGAGAAAGGTATAAAGAAGCTTAAGGGAAAAACAACGTTAGAGAGATGGTTTGGATAAAATATCATTAAACTAAAATTTTTGACCATAACGTCCAGTTAATGGGACAAAAGCAACCCCACCTAAATTTTCCTTCTTTAACTTCCCTCCCACCTCTTTTGTTACTTTTATAAGGCTTTGGAATAGATATGAGCCTCCCACAGGAATTAAGAGGATGCCTCTAGGTTTTAACTGTTCAATTAAAGGCTTCGGAATATCTGGAGCAGCTGCGGTGACTAATATTCTATCATATGGAGCTTTTTCAGGGTAACCTAATGAACCGTCAGCGTGAATTATTGTAACTCTGTCACCGTATCCAGCCTTCATTATGTTCTGCCTTGCAAAGTCAGCTAATTCCCTTACTATTTCCACCGTATATACATGTCCCCATCCGCTTCTCGGCGCATCACTAGGAGCAACTATTTCAGCTATTGTTGCAGCATGCCATCCAGATCCGGAGCCAACCTCCAAAACTTTTTGGCCGACTTCCAATTGGAGGGCTTCATTCATTATTGAAACCATGTTTCGCCTAGTTCAGCTTTAAAGCTGAACTATGTGGCGCAGAAATAGTCTGCCCATAACCAATTGGAAGCGGAGTATCCGCAACGCTGTGAGGTTTCATGTTTTCTGGAACGAAATTTACGCGGTGGACAAGTCGCATCGCCCTGATAACTTTTTCAGAACGTAAAATTCCTTCCCTAATTAACCTTTCGATGAGTTCTTCCCAATCACTTTTTCTCAAACTTAAGCACCGATAAAATAATAGTTACACAGCTTTTAATGTGTTTGCAGTCTTTAACATTAACTATTTCACTGTAACGGATTTTGCAAGATTTCTCGGAGTATCTGGGTTATGGCCTCTTTCAATAGCCATGTAATAAGCTAGAAGTTGTAATGGAACAATGAAGGGTATTGGAGATAAAACTTCTGGTACACCTTTCGGAATTTCCATGTAATCATCAGCTAGCTTTTTTATTTCTTCATCTCCCTCCTCGATTAACGCTATTATGGAGGCGCCTCTAGCTTTCATCTCCATAATGTTTCCAATCACGGTTTTACGTGTTCCATCCTTTGGACATATAAAAACAACTGGAAAACCTTTTTCTATTAGGCTTATTGGACCATGCTTGCTTTCTCCAGCGGGGTAAGCTATGGCTGGAACGTAGGCTATCTCCATAAGTTTTAATCTTCCCTCATAAGCTGTGGCTGTGCTTATTCCACGTCCAAGGAAAAAGAAGGTTTCTGCATCCTTATACTTCTTCGCTATTTCCTTCACTTTCTCTTCTTGAGTGTTAATTATTGTTTCAACAACTTTTGGAATTTCATTGAGTTTTTCAGCAAGATAATCCATTTCATCCTGTGAAATTTTACCTCTTTTTTTGGCAAGTCTTAACGCTAGTTGAGCTAGAACGGAAAGTTGAGAAGTGAAAGTTTTTGTTGCTGCAACTCCAATTTCAGGTCCAGACTGTTGGCAAATATATACTCGTGAAACACGCGTTAAGGTTGACCCAATAACGTTTGTTAAACCGAGAACTGTTGCAGCTCTCTCTCGGGCACAGTTAACTGCAGCTAAAGTGTCTGCTGTTTCACCTGATTGGCTTACAGCAAGAATTGTGCTGTCAATGTTCACTGATTTTCCATGTTGCTCAATGAATTCGGAGGCTATAACCGGGTAGGTGGCGAGAAAAGCGAGCTTTGAAAACATGTATGAAGCTGCCAAACAAGCATGATATGATGTTCCGCAAGCGACAAGGAAAACTTCACGTGCACGGTCAAGGAACTCAGTCATTAAGTCAAGATAATGCTCCTGTAGCCTAAGCGTATTCCGTAAGCATGAGGGTTGTTCATGAATTTCTTTTAACATGAAATGAGGATAACCCTGTTTTGCAGCCATTTCGGGGGTCCAATCGATGATTTTCGGTTTTCTCGTTACAAGTTTTCCGTCAACAATTTTTCTTATCTTAAATCCTTCAGATGTAAGAACAACAAGTTCTCCATCATTCACCGTAATTATTTTGTTGGTTAATGGTAAGAACGCTGGGATGTCAGATGCACAATATAAGCCTTTTTCACTTAAACCCAAAACTAATGGGCTTTCATTTCTGGCGCAAACTATTTTGTTAGGCTCCAATGTTGAAATGACAGCTATTGCATACGAACCATCAAGTCTCCTAACAGCGTCAAGAACAGCTTCCTCAAGATTTAAAGATTTTTTATTTACAGCTTCCTCAATAAGGTGGACAATAACTTCAGTGTCGGTTTTCGATCTGAAAACGTGTCCTTCATTCTCAAGTTCAAGTTTCAACTCTGAAAAATTCTCAATTATCCCATTATGAACTATTGCTATCCTTCCATCACAATCCACATGTGGATGAGCGTTAACCTTTAAGGGCGCCCCATGGGTTGCCCAACGAGTGTGCCCTATACCTACATTCCCAGGCAAATCGTCGAGATTAATAATCTGGTGAACTTCATCTATTTTCCCCTGATCCTTCTTTATGTAAAGTTTACCATTGTAAAGAGTTGCCTCTCCAACAGAGTCGTATCCCCTATACTCAAGTCTTTTTAAAGCTTGATGTATTATCGGTGCAGCCTTACCACCCTTAAGAACGCATCCAAAAATTCCACACATGTCCTTGTTCTCCAAACTTTCAGTAACTTATGAAGAGTCTGCGGGTTCTATAAGCTTTTTTGAGGAAAAAATTTTTATTTTAAAAATCTCAGTTGAGAAGAACCCTTCCTTTTAAGGGAAAAAGTTATTGGATGTTACAATTTTTGTTTGAATATTACAAAATTTTTATTATACTAACTGAGAACTTTTCTCGCCAACTCAGCCCCTGAAACCAAGCTTTGCAGCTTTTTAAAGCTAATATCCCAAGACCTTGTCCTAAGACCGCAATCTGTGCTGGCGTAAATTCTCACCGGATCCTTCACTATTTTAACTGCATACAAAATTCTGTCCCTCACAAGTTCAGGAGGTTCTATAAAGTTTGTATGCACATCAATTACACCTAAACCGTAATCTCCATTATATCCTTCTTCCTCAAAAATTTTCAGGTCTCCATATCCCTTTCTTACATAATCTTCGGTTCCAAGGTCTCTGCTGTCTCTGTTAGCAAACTCAATGGATAATTGGCTGCAGTTTTTTAAATCACAAACATATTTTGCTAAAACAGCATAATTACTGTAACAGTTGTGAAGGCTGAACCTACAGTTAAAACCTTTAACCAGCTCATTAAAGGCTTCAACGAAAAGTTTCATTTCTTCATCTGTTGGATTTGTGGTTACAGCTGGCTCATCAATTTGAATCCATTTAGCTCCAGCATCAACAAGCTTTTTTATTTCAGTTCTCAAAACTTCCTTTATTAAGTCAAAAATGAATTCTCTTCTAGCCTCAAATTTTCTAAGCTTAAAATCTTTGATTTTATCGACAAGTTTCCTTTCATAATATTCGTTAAAAGTCCAATCTACAAGTGTGTATGGACCTGTAAATGGCACCTTAACAACTCTTTCAGTGTTTTTCTTTGTGAAAACGAATTCTTCAAGATAGAAGGATTTAGAGTATTTCGGTTTTTCCACACAGGCAGCTTTTCTGAAATACCTGTAATCAAATGATTTCACGTATCCTAGGAACTCGAATCCGGCGGTTCTCCTTATAACATGTTCATACATTTCAGATCTCCATTGTTCTCCATCGTAGAGAATGTTTAAACCTGCGGTTTCGAAGAGTTTTATTGCATATTTTGCAGACCACTCAAGGATAGCTTTTCTTCTTTTAGGAGAATTTTTTTCACGTAAAATTTCAGCGAACTTCTCTAAGTCTGATATTCCAAGTTTTCTTCCCCAGTTTAAAGCTTCAGTGATTTCTTCCTCTGATAATGGGTTTCCTCTGTAAGCTTTAACTCTCCATTTAGGTTTAGAAAGACTTCCAATCTCCTGTGTTGGAAATAGTTTATTCAAGGAATTTTTCCTCCAATTTTCCAGTTATCTCCCTTGTCAATTTCATTTTTTCAAATGCTCGTTTCCAAGGTAAAAATTCTAAGTCACAGTTTGGAGCGATAAACACATCATTAATTTTTGATGGATAAATTGAGTCAATTATTTTTTCAGCAACTCCAACAAGTTCTTCCACTTTTTCTAGAAGGGAGCTTCTTGCGTCAACCAGCCCTAAACAGACACCTTTACCAAAATCATAAGTCTTCACTTCTTCAATATTTGTTTCATAAATGTCGATTCCAAGGTGGGTAACAGGGAAATCTAATGCTTCAGGCAAAATTTTCGAAAAGTCTCCGAAAAATGTTTGGAGACAAGTTTTAACCTTTAAACCTCTAACGGCTAATTTCAAGGAATCTTCAATAAAACTTAAAGTGTCTTTATCGATTCCAGATTTGAAAGGGTCATAGGTCAAAGCCGGATCGCTTAATTGAATATAACTGAATCCCGATTCAGCCAAGCTTTTAATTTCTTCGTTAAGAATTTTTGCATAACTGAACATGAGTTCATTTTCATCTTTGTAATATCTGTTTTCTGAAAGAGTTGCAAAAGTGTATGGCGCTGGCAAAATTATTTTCCATTGACGATTCTTGGGAAGTTTCTCCACATAGGTTACTTTTTTAACTATTTCTCCGCTACGCTCTAATGGTTCTGTTATTACGGGTTTCCTATAAAAAGTGTTGTTGTTAAACCATCTTGCAAGGCTTCCAACGCTAGCGCCAACTAGGTTTTCAACAAAGGGTCTAAGAAGATCTTGCCATCTTAACATTCCATCAGTAACAAAGCTTAAGTTAAGAGAGGCTTGTGCTTCTATCACAATATCCGTATACTTCGAAAAGTTTTCTTCAAGTTCCTTTTCAGTTATTCTTCCCCTATCATAAGCTCTAGTTTTCTCTATAAGCTCATCTGGCCTTGGAAGAATGCCGGTAACGTAACAGCCAATCATTTCCTTCTCAATCCTTCAATAATTTTCTTGCCTAAATAATCACAGCCTAAAGTCATTATGTGAAATCCTATTTTATATTTTGGTGAAAGCGCTGACTTAATTTCATCAGCAGCCTCTAAAAGAACGGAGATTAATTCTCCTTGAAAATCTCCACTTTGACTAAGTCTTTTCAGCAAGTTTTCTGAAACTTCAACGTGTAGAAAACTTAAAACCTTCTTTAAGGCTTTTTCTGACGGTTGAGGAGCCAAACCTATTAAGACAGGCTTATCTAAGTTTACTCCCTGTTTTTCCGCTTTTTCAAAAAAATTTAACACGAGGTTAGGGTTGAATGTTATTTGAGATTGAAAGAAATCGAATCCAGCCTCGATTTTTTTGGAAACTGTTTCAACTTCATTTTTTCTATCAAAGATGATTGTTCCACCGACTAAAAAATCTGTTTTCCCTTCAATTTTTATTGATTCATCATTGTAAGCGAAACCTTTGTTTAAACCTTTAACTATTCTACAAAGCTCTATTGATGTGGTTTCCCAAACTTCTTTAGGTTTAAGTATTCCTGAAGGCTTATCACCTCCTATAATGAAAAGATTTCTCAACCCAAGAATGTGTGCACCTAAAATGTCTGATTGAAGAGCTAGAAGATTTCTATCTCTACAATTTAAATGGGGGATAGCATCCACTTTTAATTCATCCATCACAATTTTAGCATAGGCTATTGAGGAAACCTTTAGGGTTGAGAGAGGATTATCTGGAACGTTCACTGCATCAATTCTATCTTTAAAATCCTTAATATCCTTAATATGCTGGTTGATTACGCATCCTTTAGGAGACCATATCTCATAAGTTACCGGAGTAACATTGCTTTTTAACACTTCTCTAAACATTGTTTTCACATTTCCCCATTTGCTATCTAAATAAGTATTAATAAATAACTAAAGCATTATGGTTGTTGAGAATTATGAATAGAAAACTACTGGTTCAAGAAGGAGAAAAATGGAAAGCAGAAGAAATAAAAATTTTTGATAAACCAAAAAAATTGAAGCTTATTCTAAACGAGTTAAGCTGGAAAATTTTGAAACTTCTCGCTGAAAGGGAAATGTATCCTCTAGAAATAGCCAGACATTTAGGGATCCATGAACAAAAAGTGTATTATCATATAAAGAAACTTGTGGAAGCCGGAGCAATAAAAGTTGTAAGGGAAGAGGAAAAGAAAGGTGTAATCGCCAAATATTATCGAGCTGTCTCACCAGCATTTGGAATAGAACTGAAAAAAGATTATGAAGAAACTGAAAGAAAACCTTTCCTCGGAATCAACAAGAAGATTCAAAGTTTTTTTAAAGAATTTATGGCTGAAAACATGATTTTTAATGGGAAAATAGTTGTTGGAAGCCCTATGCCTCATGGACCTTTCAGGACAAGTGCGAGGGATGGACATTATGCCTCACACTTAACTTTCTTTTTGGGACAATTTATGAGGATTCCTGAAAATTTCGTGGTTAAACTTGATGTGGACGTGAAGGCTGAAAAGGAAGAAAGAAACAACCTGATTTTGGTTGGCGGTCCTGGAACGAATCTTCTAACTCAAATGGTAAATCCTTATCTGCCAATAAAATTTAACATGCAACCTTCAAACCAAGGTTTCCTCTTTGGAGGATTAATTTCTCAAAACACTTCTCGTGTATACACTGCAGACACTGTTGGTTTAGTGGCTAAAATGGTGAATCCTTGGAATGAGACGAAACGAATCGTTGTTTTAGCTGGAAACAAAGCTGTTGGAACAAAGGCATGTGTATTAGCATTAACGAAGTTTTGGAGAAAAACTTTAGAGAAGTTTCACGGTCAAGAAGTTTTCGCAACAGTTATTCAAGGCTTCGATTTAGATGGTGATGGAAAAGTAGATTCAATAGAAGTTCTTGAATAACCTAGCCTGTTAAGAAATCTCTTTTTGCAGCGACACAAATTGTGAAAATAACAGTGAGAATTATGAACACTGTTAAACTTAAATCCAAAAATATGTTGCTTCCAAAGAAATAATAAAGATTAAAGGCTGAAAAGCTTATGTTTAGGAAGAAGAGAATTGTAACAACCCAAAGAGACCAGCCCCTCTTCTTAAATAATCCATACGCTGCTATAACGTTTAGTATGGCTAAAATCCCTATGTGGATAAAGTTGAAACCGTTTAACCCTAATACAATGAAAAGTATTATTCCCGTGAGCAAGTAGAAGATGAAGGATGCAAACATACTTAAGCTTTCAAAGTTCAACTTCGAAGCGAATGACATTTCAACCGCCTTTAACCTAAATGCATAGGATGGCATGCTAATAAATTTAATGCTAAAAATCATTGTTAAAACCGAAAATTTAGAATAAATGGAAAAGTAAAAAAAGATAGAACCAAAATGAGTTATCATAAGTTATTCGTTTCTCAATCAAACATTTTTGGAGGATTCCAAAAAACCTTTGATCAAGCAGACTACGTGATCTTCGGGGTTCCTTTCGATGTTACAAGCACATATAGAAGGGGTGCAAAATTTGCACCGAACGCTATCAGAGAAGCATCCCTTAACATTGAAACTTACAGCTTCCGAACTGGTTTAGATTTGGAAGATTTAAAAATACATGATTTAGGTGATTTAGATGTTTTATCAAGTGTAGAGAAGACTTTGGAAAGACTTGAACTTGTGGTTAAAGAAATTTTAGAGAGAGGGAAAAAACTTGTGGTGATTGGTGGAGAACACACCATCACCTTTGGAATTGCAAAAGGATTTAAAAATATAGCGTCAGAAACGGCGCTAATAAGTTTTGATGCACATCTTGATTTAAGGGAAGAATTTTTAGGATTAAAAATTTCTCACACAACTTTCATGCGTAGGATAAATGAGGAAATTAAACCTGCAAAAATTCTTGAGGTGGGAACGCGAGCAGTCTGTAGGGAGGAACTTAAATACGCTGAAAAAGCTGGAATAGAATTTTTTACAGTTCATCAAATTAGAAAACAAGGAATAGGGGGAATCTTAAGGCAGTTAAAAGAAAAACTGAATGGAATGAAAAATGTTTACTTATCAATAGATATGGATGTTCTTGACCCTGGTTTTGCACCTGCCGTTCAGAACCCTGAACCCGAAGGACTTGAACCCCACATTTTAATCGACATCTTATCTGGTTTATGCGATGAAAAAGTGATAGGTTTTGATGTTGTGGAAGTTACTCCACCTTATGATCATGGAACTTCAGCCATTCAAGCGGCAAAAATAATATTGGAAGTTTTATGTCAAATGGAGAATTCAAGGAGATCTAAAATTTAGCTTTTTAACAGTTTAGCTATGAAGAAACCGTTACACTTGTGAATGTGCGGATATAACCTTCGACATTCCTTCATTCCTCTAAAACCTGGAAAACCAATTTTGGGATTTATCTCAACTAATGAATATT